>CAXBJE010000157.1:0-7493 GCA_963975525.1 uncultured Owenweeksia sp.
TTTGCCAAAATGATTGGAGACGCATGAGTTGGATGAAGAAAATAAGGAATTATGCACTCCAGAAGGGCCGTAATATTTCTTACCGCCCAGCGGACTACCCGGGTTTTGAAAAGCTTAAAAATGTGGCCATTGTTTTTGAATCTGGTAAGCAGGATGATACAATTATGAGTTTTGCCAAACAGATGAAGGCTGCCGGTAAAGAGGTTCATTTGTTGGGCTTTATCCCGCAAAAGCGGAAGGAAATGCTAAGCCCGCCCGAGTTTAGTCATTTTACCAAAGATGAAGTGAATTGGTATGGAAAGCCCAAGTGTGAGGAAGTAACCAAATTTCTGAACGGTACTTATCAAGTATTTATCACTTTAAATGAAAGGGAGGAAAGTCCCATACAGTTTGTCACCGTAGCCGCTAAAGCCGATTTTGTAGTCGGGTTGAGCAGTGGAAAAGTAGCGCGCATTGACCTCCTGGTAGGCACTGGCAAAACCCACGACTACAAAGCAGTGTTTAAGGAGGTGGAGTATTATTTGAAGTTTATAAATGGGTAGGAGGTTATACAAAGAATTAAACCCATCGAATTCGATGGGGTTTAAAAACCAAGCTGGTCTTAACAGCTTTACTTTGTAGCCAAAGTAATGGATTGAAAAGGCTAAATCACTTTTTGAAGAATCTCTAAAGACCTTTAAAAAGTAGACTCATTTAACCCACAGATTGTTTGACTGTTTACCTTTGCCGCCAAATTCAAACCTGCCCAATATTAAACTTTCAACATTAAATATTGAACTACAGCATGAATAAATTCCGCGGAACGGGCGTAGCCCTTGCAACCCCTTTTGATAAAGACCACAACGTAGATTACAACGGATTGGAAAAACTGGTAAACCACTGTATTCAGGGAGGAGTTGAATATCTGGTGGTAATGGGCACTACTGCTGAAAATGCCACTTTAACTTCCGCTGAAAAGCTGGAAGTACTGAAGCATGTACAAAAGGTGAATAATGGCCGAAAGCCGATTATATATGGCATTGGTGGTAACAATACACGGGCTTTGGTGGAAACCATTAAGCAAACTGATTTTAGCGGAATTGATGCTATACTTTCTGTTTCTCCGTACTACAACAAACCAACGCAGGAAGGCATTTACCAGCACTTTAAGACTATAAGTGAGGCCAGCCCGGTTCCAATCATTCTATATAATGTACCGGGAAGGACGTCTTCCAACATGTCTTCTGCCACCACGTTGCGACTGGCTAATGATTTTGATAACATCATTGCAATAAAAGAAGCCAGTGGTAACCTTGAGCAGGTAATGGAAATCATTAATGAAAGACCTGAGTTCTTTTTAGTGATTAGTGGTGATGATAATATCACTCTACCCATGATAGCCAGCGGTGGTGATGGAGTAATATCCGTTAGCGGACAAGGCTTTCCGGAAGTGTTCACCCAAATGGTGCGCGATGCTTTAGCTGGGGATTTCGAAAAAGCAAGAACAGGGCACTACAAGGTTTTTGATGTAACCAAAATGCTTTTTGCTGAAGGAAACCCGGGCGGGATAAAAGCTGCATTAGCCCACAAAGGCATTTGCGAAGAATATATGCGTCAGCCGCTTTGGAAGATTTCAGACGGACTTAGGGCAGATATCAAAAAGGAAATTGACAAGCATAACATTTAGTAATGCTGGAGAATTTCGGGATTCTTGAGATTATCATCATTATAGCTAATGTTACTATTAGTATCAAAGGTTTTAATGATCCTTCAGCTTTTGAGGCAGGTACATTTCAGGTAGGTAAAGTGTTGATGGGCAAAGAATACCATCGCCTTTTAACAAGCGGTTTTCTGCATGTAAGCTGGCCACACCTGTTTTTCAATATGCTCAGTTTGTACTTCTTTGCAGGTAATATTGAAGGCTATCTGGGCCCACTTTACTTTATGTTGATTTACATAGGCAGTCTTTTAGGAGGTAATCTATTAGCACTATTTATCCATCGCAATGATCCCTACTATAGGGCCGTTGGCGCCAGTGGCGCTGTGAGTGGCGTAATCTTCGCTGCCATTGCTTTGTTTCCGGGTATGGAGTTGGGCTTTATCATGATTCCAATTCCATTTCCGGCTTGGGCTTTTGGACTTGGCTTTGTGCTTTATTCTATTTATGGAATCCGTGCTCAGCGAGACAATATTGGACACGAAGCGCATTTGGGCGGAGCTATTGTGGGGCTGCTTATTGCAGTTGCCATTATGCCTGAAATGCTTTTGGAAAACACACTTCCCATACTATTGGTGTTGATACCCACCTTGATTTTCATCTTCATTTTAATATACAAGCCCCACCTGCTTGTAAGTGGTGGTAAACAGTTCTATCAATATTACGCGCCTGATAAGGACGATATGGATCACCAGTACAATGCTGCTAAAAAAGCTAAGGTTGAGGAGGTTAACCGGATTCTTGACAAAATAAGCAGGGAAGGGGAAGAAAGTCTTACCGAAGACGAAAAGCAAACCTTGGAGAACTTCAGAAAGTAAGTTTCATTTTCGTTATTATGGGATTTTCCAGTTTCTGGGAAACTTTTTGACGCTTAAAAATGCCTCTTTAGAGAAGGCCGGTCTAAGTGGTTCAATATCAATTTAATTATTTTAGTATCAGGGTGTAACGAAATGATTTTTGGATTCTCCAATTCTATAATTTCGACAAAAATTTCTGAATACTGAAATGATACATCCTCTCACTGAAGTGAAGTTTATATCCGAAGAAATCGGGTATGGCGTGGTTGCCAAGCAATTAATCCCAAAGGGTACAATTACATGGGTACTTGATGAACTGGACAGGGAGATAACCCCAGCTGAAGTTGAAATGATGGGGCCTGTGGCTAAGGAAATGATGGACACCTATTCTTACCGAAATAGCAGCGGCAACTTTGTACTATGTTGGGATAATGGCCGATTTGTTAACCACAGCTTCAACTCCAGTTGTATCTCCACAGCCTATGATTTTGAAGTTGCTGTGCGCGATATACAACCTGGTGAGCAACTTACTGATGATTACGGCTATCTGAATATATCAGAACCATTTAAGGCCTACTCAGAAGGTACTAAGCGCAAAACCGTTTATCCGGATGATTTACTGCGCTACCATAAAGCCTGGGACAAGAAGTTGGTTTCTGCATTTAAGAACATCCCTGATTTGGAGCAACCCCTCAGGAGGCTTATAAGCCCATCGCTTTGGAGTAAGGTTGAGGCCATTGCAAAGGGGGAGCAGGCCATGGATTCAATCCTTACCATTTACTATGATGGTGATAAGGTAAAGCCCACGCTAACTAAGCTTAGGAAAACGGCAAACTAGTTACAACGTCTGTTATATGTAAGCCTCGCTTCCCATGGAAACGGGGCTTTTTTGTTGCGTTAGGATTCATAGAACCAAACAACAACTCTGTAGTAGATACGTTTTTGAATACTTTCGTGCCCGATTACAATTCTCCATTATTTCCTATGCTTAAAATCAAATATGTTTTTGTGCTGGTCATTTTTGCTGTTTCTGCTTCCGCTCAGCGCAATAGCCAGGATTATAGATTCACCACAGAGTTTACCCAATACATTTTTGGAAATATTCCTCTTTCCGTTGAAAAAATAGTTGGTAAAAAGGTTACCGTTGGCCTTGACCTTGGAGTCAGGTTTGCCACTAAGCAATCTGGCACAATTGATAATAAAGACTATTTTCCATTTACCAATAAGGGGGTATATGACTACACCAATCAAAACACTTTCAACAGATTTTACAACGCCTACACTTTAGGGTTTCATTTTAAATACTACTTTAAGGAACAACGCACATTCTACTTAGAACCAGCTTTTTACTACCGTTATTGGTTTTTTAATGAAAAGGAGATTGAGTTTACCAGAGGTGATATAAGTGGTGGCTTTCAAGGCTATTTTTTTGAGGGGATTAGAAACGAGCGTCAAGAGGATTATGTGTTTTGTGTAAACTTTGGAAGAACCATAAAACTGAAACAAACCCGCAAAAACAGGTACGTTGTAGATTTTGAAATGGGTATTGGCATGATTGACCGTTCCTACAAGTTTTTTACCGATCGGGGTTCAGTGGAGGATGTACCTGTAAGATCATATACAGAAACTGGCTTTGGAAAACATCCGTACGTAAATCTTGGATTGAGTATAGGGTTAGAACGGTAATTTGCCATTGACTTCATCCAGCGCGGTGTAGTTTTGCGTAAGTTGAAAAAAACATCTTATGAAGTTTATTATCCTTTTAACCACTCTGTTGGCAGCAGCTTGTGAAAAGCAAGTAGAGCCTGTAGAACCACCAGCTTCAATAAACCCAGTAGCAATTAAGTATTTGGCACTTGGCGATAGTTACACTGTGGGCACGGCCATTGGTCAAGAGAGTGCTTATCCCTTTTTACTAAAGAAAAGACTTGAAGAAAATGATACTATTTCTGGTGTGGAGGTGACCGTAATTGCTCAAAATGGCTGGACTACAAGTAATTTGCAGCAAGGGGTATTTTCAGCAAAGCCAAGTACAAACTATGATTTGGTAACTCTGCTCATAGGAGTTAACAATCAATATCAGGGGAAAAGTAAGGTAGAGTATCGCAGGGAATTTAGGGAACTATTGGAGCAATCCATACAACTTGGAAGTGGAGATAAAAACAATGTATTTGTATTGAGTGTGCCTGATTGGGGCGTAACCCCGGCAGCAGATAGAAACCGAAAAGAGGACATAGCCAGAGAAATAGACCTATTCAACCAAATCAATAAAGAGATAACCGATTCACTGGAGGTACAGTATTTTAATATAACGGAAGTCAGCCGCACCGCAAGCAACAATCTTGACTTGGTGGCTAAAGACGGTTTACACTTCTCTGAAAAGATGCATAAGCTGTGGGTTGAAATTATCTATACAGATATCAAAAAGCAAGTATTAAAGCCTTAACGCCCTTTGCGCAATGGCGTCAGCAGGTAGTCTAGTCCTTCTGTACGGATAACAAACATGGTTTCCAATAATACACCAAGTTTACCTTTAGGCACACCCTGCGTTTGAAACCACTCCAGATAGTTTGTAGGTAAATCACAGATTAACCGCCCCTTGTATTTTCCAAAAGGCATTTCAGTTTTTACAAGGTCTTTTAGCACCTGTGGGTTTGGTCCTGGCTGCATATTAAATGTTTTGCCTTGCGGGATATAGGGTTATTTCCTTCCGCTTTGTTAGTAACAATAGCATGGTTAACACAGCACAAACGCAAATTATCCAAACCATTGGCCGTATAGTACCATCGTGAAAAACACTGATGAGAGCCGTTGCAATTGCTCCGGAAAACATTCTTAAGCTACCTACCAGGGCAGAGGCTATCCCGGCATTTTTGCTAAATGGTTCTAGCGCCAGCGCTTGTGTATTTGGGTTTACAAATCCTAAAAAGAGCATGAATAGAAATAAAAGGCCTAGGAGTAATTCTACCCTCAGCAGACCTGAAAGGTTGGTGATGGCTAAGGTAATCGCAACCACGAGCATCAAAACAGTAAAAACATACGTAATTACTTTTGGGTCGCGCTTTTTAAGGATATATCTGTTTATCTGACTGCCCACAATAAAACCAGCCGCATTACTGCCAAAAACCCATCCATAGGTAGTGGCATTAAAGCCATATAGTTCCATCAACACAAAAGAAGAATCACCAATGTAAGCAAACATAGCCGCCATAGCCATGCTGCCGGCAAGGCCATAAACTATAAAAGTGGGGTTGGATAGTACATGCCAATATTCAACTGCAACTTTTACCGGCTTTAATGAAACTTCTTTATCAGGAGTGTGACTTTCTTCTAAATAACGATAGAGCAGGAACACAACAATAGACGATAGCACCGCTAAAAACAGAAATACAAAGCGCCAGCCAAAGGCATCTATAACAAATCCTCCTAGTGTTGGGGCTATAATGGGGGCAACGCCCATTACTAATATTAGTGTTGAAAATACCCGCGCAATTTCCTTTACAGGAAACCTATCGCGGATAATGGCCCGGCTGGCCACCATACCTACACAACCACCTAAAGCCATAATGGCTCTAAGTGCTATAAGCGAGTACACATCTGGAGCCGCAGCACAGCCTAAAACTGAAATAATGTAAATACCCATGCCTATAAGCAGAGGCTTTTTGCGGCCGTACCTGTCCAGTATAGGTCCATAAATCAGCTGGCCAACTGATATTCCAATAAAGTAGCTGGTAAGAGTTAGCGCAACGTTTGAAATGTCTGTATTAAGATCATCGGCAATAGCCGAAAAACCAGGCAAGTACATATCAATAGAAAATGGCCCAAGTGCCGCTACGCTACCTAATATGAGGATTAAGATATTCTGCTGCTTTTTGGTCATTAGTACTTTTCAGGATGGCTGAAACTGCCATTCAATTGTAGACATCAAGAGCCGGCAAAACTACGCTCAAAGTTTAGGCTTAAGGGAAAGATTACATTAATAAATATTGGCTCATCATTGAGCGTACCTATCAAAACTCAAAAACCAATTAATCTATAGCAACTGTGATTGGCGAACGGAGTTGGTTGAATAATCGGTGAACATTTTGGGTATAAATAATTTGGCTACATTTAAACCATTGATTTTTAATCGGCTAAGACATGTAATTGCTGATTTAGAATTACAGAGTTCTTAAGCCAATATTCACCCAACCTTAATTTCATTTAAAGATGAGTTCACTTACCATCGATACTGCAAAGAATCTTTTGCAGGGAGAAAAAGTTCAACACCTAAGTTGCCCTAAGAATACCTCAAAGTTTAAAGCCGGAGATCTAGATACTATTATTATCCATTACACCGCTGGGCGTGATGCTGAATCTTCTGCTAAATACTTGGTTCGGCCTGATATTAAAGCATCTGCACATCTTGTAATTGGCCGGAAAGGAGAGATTTACCAGTTGGTACCCTTCGATACCATTAGCTGGCATGCGGGTACCAGCAGCTACATGGGGCGCTCAGGTTACAACAGCTACTCAATTGGTATTGAGCTTGACAATGCAGGGGTACTCACCAAAACAGGAGGGGAGTTTACCGCCTGGTTTGGGAAGAAGTATTTACCCAATGAAGCAATGGAAGCTACTCACAGGAATGAGAGTACTTCAAGGTTTTGGCATATTTATACCCAAGAGCAAATGGAGGCTTGTGAGGAAATTTGTGAACTACTGATTGAAAACTACAAGCTAAAACATATTCTTGGCCATGAGGAGATTTCTCCAGGCCGTAAACAAGATCCGGGCCCTGCCTTTCCGCTAGATAAGCTGAGGGATAAACTGCTTTCCCATAATCGCATTGATCAGGACACAAGTCTGGCCGAGGCAAAGGAAGGAGAAACAATACCACCTAAGCTGAACATTAGGAGAGGGCCATCTGCATCTTTTGAAATGGTGGCCCAGCCTTTACCCGCTGGTGCCAAGGTAAAAGTGATTGAAGAAGCCAACGGCTGGTATAAAGTAGAAACCGT
>CAXBJE010000158.1:0-7479 GCA_963975525.1 uncultured Owenweeksia sp.
AGATGGTACGAACGAGATTTTGACAGGTTTTGGGGGCTATGAAAAACGCTTCGGCAAACTAAGGGCTCAGGCCGGAGGAACTTTAAACTTCACTAAAATCAATAACCTTATTAATGACAGGGAAAACCAGAGTACAACATTCACTCAGGGTTATAGAGCTTCTTTAGGAACAAATTTTAAGAAGGCACCCAATGTGGAGCTGGCCTACAATGTGATAATCAATAAATATGAGGGTGCCCAGGTGAGCAATACGTTTACCACTCATTCACCATCCATTAATGTAAATGCTGTGTTTTTAAAGAGCTTCACCTTCAAAGCGGATTATGCCTATAATTTTTACCAAAGTCCTGCGGGGCTGGGCAATACGGAGTTCGACTTCCTAAATGCCAGCCTCTATTACCGTAAAACGGATAAGAGTAAATGGGAGTTTACCCTTCGTGGGCTGAACCTGCTAAGCACTGGTGTTAATCGTCAGGATAGTTTTAATGATTTCTTCATCAGCACCACTCGGAATGATATCCTGCCAAGGTATGTAATGCTAGGGGTGAAGTATAACATATAGAATTATTCCTTCCAGATATTTTTTGTCAATAAAGAAATCACAAGGGTCAAAAGATGAAGAAACTTACCAGACGAGGATTTATCAAAACCACAGCCTTTGCTGGCTTAGGGCTAGTTCTGCTTGATTCTCTTTGGTTTGAGAAATACGTTATCGATTGGAATGTTTTGGATTTCTCAGAAAGTCAATCTGATAAACTAAAAGTTATTCAGATTACTGACTTACATCTCAACGGTATTCACTCCTATCACAGAAAGATTGTGGAGAAAATTAATCAGGCTAAACCGGATATACTTGTTTTTACGGGGGATTCTGTTGACAATCAAAAGGGGGTAGATTTGTTACAATCTTTTTTAGATTTCATTAACCTCTCAATTCAAAAGATCGCTATAACTGGTAACTGGGAATATTGGGGCAACGTAGATTTGGCAAACCTGCGCCAAGTTTATGAATCTAATAATTGCATTTTTCTGATTAATGAAAATGTAAACCTGAGTATTAGAAGCAGAAAACTATCTGTTATAGGGTTTGATGATTATGTTGGTGGAAATCCAGATTTCGAAAAGACTATTGAAGGAGTTGAGACAAGTGATACAAATATTGTTCTTGCCCATTGTCCTGAATATCGGGATGTTATTGCTGCAGAAAATTCTGATTTGAAAATTGACTTAATCCTTTCGGGTCATACTCACGGGGGACAAATCAATCTTCTTGGATGGGTACCCTTTAAGCCAATAGGAAGTGGGCGATATCTTAAAGGGTTTTATTCCGATTACAACCCCAGGATGTATGTTTCCAAAGGGATTGGCACCAGCATTTTACCCATCAGATTTGGGTCACAAGCAGAAATTTTAGAATTTTATATATAACATGGAGTGTCAAGCTCTGCTTAGTTTGCACCATATGATAAGAGGTTTCCACATTCCTCAACGAACTGTGTATATACGCTTTGCCGCAATCAGTTTTTTGTTTCACCGCAGAGCCGCCAAGAGCGCAGAGTTTTCGTGGAGATGTTCGTATCGCAAAAAATCAATATTTGTAGATTTCCTCAATTATTTCCTCCAGCTTGGTAACTGCTTTTTGATCGGCATAACTCCAGCTATCAAATGGGCTCAGCACCTCCCTTTGAGCTAGGTAACGCTCGCTTCTACTAATCAATTCAGATTTAAACTCTCCAATATCTGTAAACCTGATCCAGCGCACGTCATTGTTATTATGATAGCGGATTTGCTTCTCCACTTTATCCAGATTGGCGAATATGGTTGGATAAACCTGAGGGTTTAAGTTGAGGTAGTTGTTTACATCAATCTCATTGGCCACTTTATGGTTCAGGTTTACATTGGCAATCAGGCCATCCCAGTTTACTGTGGCACAAAGTGTAAATAGTATCAGCGCAAAGCCTGAATTTACCCTAAGTAAATAGGCGCTGTTTTTCTTTTGAGAGATTTTAATAAACAGTGTAATCAGGCCAAAAGCCACCATGGTAAGGAAAACCATAAGGCCAATTCTGCCGCTAGCCAACCCGTGGAAGTTGATGTACTGTACCGTGCGTATAACTACAGATACGGCCAGTAATCCATTTTGAACCACCCATGCAATGGCCAATGTTTTAAGCAGTTTACTGTTGGGGTAAAAGTTGAGGTTCTTCCTGAAAAAGTAAAGAATAAGCCCCATGCTTATAAGCAGGGTAATGATGAGGTAGCCCACACCATCATGTACAAACTCTTTCAGGCTAAACTCGGCTGGCACGTAAAATTGAAACCACACCCACTTTACATCAATAAAGTTGACGATGATTCGTGGTAGATTTAGCGCCATGATGTACTCATGCTTAAGATCATTATTGCCAAACGAGATTCTGTATTTGCGCCTGGCCCGCACCAGTGCAGAATTTGGGCTTAGAGTGAACAAGGTTTTGATTTTGGTGGAGAAAATCCAGCGGACGATGATAATACCAAGGATAAGAAAGAAGACATAGGGCAATGAGATTTCCTCAAAATAACTAAGGAAGCGGCCAAATACAGTTTCGCTCCAGCCGCGAAAAATGGAATTACCCCCTGAAAACATCAGGATGTAAAAAGTGAATATCAGAATGGGAATTATGGCGAGGCGCGTGTAAAGTACACCGGCCGGGCGTCTTTGTCCGGTTGCCCAAATGGGGTTTGGTAAAATGGAATTACGCCAGCCAATAAAACTATATAGCCCGTTAAGGAAGTTTTCGAGAGCTGAGGTTTGTTTTACCCTTAGGTAGGTAAAGTAGCTGATAAATAAAATAATAGTAACAACAAGGCTTACGGATGAATTTACCAGCAATAAACTGGTGGCGCTTACCAGATAGCAAATTCCAAACAGTGCTTCCAGCTTTGTAAAACTGCTGAATCCGTTTTTAACGTAATGTAATGCTACGGCTGCAAAAGTGAATAGCACCAGGTTGAGCCCCGGTTCTTGCTGCCAGAATAAATTGTGAAAGAGAATAATGAAGGCAAAGAATAGCAGGTTGTTTTTCATAGTAGCGGTTAATTTTATTCAACAAGTTAACGACACCTGCCTAAAATGTAGTGCCTTAACGGAATTTTAAAACCAAAAAAGGCGACCAAAGGCCGCCTTTCCATTTATAGGGAATGGGTTAATTATGCCTTAACCCGCTTTATAGAACACCCCTTTTCTTGCGTAACAGGGGTGGCTATTTTTTCACCTTTGGCCAACTGACCAATGGCATCATTTAAGTAGGTTTTGGTAACCTCTTTTTCTCTGTTTTCATACTTATCGTTGATGGCTCCTCGGTATACCAATTCCATTTTACTGTTGAATAAATACACATGAGGTGTAGTTTTTCCACCAAAGGCATCAGCCAGTTTATGGTCGGTATCTACCAGGTAGGGGGTGTTGTAACCAGCTTCTTTGTAATGCTCTTTCATAGCTTCAAAAGAGTCTTCATCACCACGCTTGGCTTCGTTGCTATTAATAAGCACCATCCCGATTTTGTTCTTTTTTGTCAATTCGCCCAGTCCGGGGTAAGTGTCTTCCCAACCAATTACAAACGGGCAGGTGTTACAGCTAAAAACCACCAAAAGGCCGTTCTCCATTTTTGCATCTTTCAGGCTCAAATCAGCGCCAGCTACGTTTTTCATTTTAACATCGGTAAGAGGTGCCTTTGAGCCAATGCTCAACATTTCCTCACCTTTAAAGGCAACTGATGCTACAATTATTAAGGCCAAAGCGGCCAAACCAAGTTTTTTCATAATGTGGATTTTAGATTTTCGAAAATAGTAATAGATTCTTTACGCTTAATACTTTTAACAAAATATTAATGTTGCAACACGGAGGCAATTTTCTTGCCAGTATATGTGGCATAAAAAAGCGAAGCCACTTTCGCAGCTTCGCTTAAGATGATTCAGTTGGGCATTGGTTTCAAGGGGAAGATTAATGCTTAACCAACTTCATCACTTTATTTTCTGTACCGTTAGTTAATACCAAAAGGTAAATGCCATCCATCCTATTTTGAAAATCAATACGATTTTTGATATCCGTATTTCCTTTTTCAATTATCACTCCATTTGGTCCAAACAGCTGCCAATCCATTGGTGTGGAAGTACTAATGTTTACCACATTGCTTACTGGGTTTGGGAAAACGGCAAGCGCGGCTTTATTTTCACTAATGCTTACATTGCTGGCGAATCCCGGCTTACTGCTGTACAAGTCTCCCATCATGGTAAACAGCTTTTCACCAATATGAAAAAAGAAGGGCAGAGCGGTTGTAGTAAGACCACTGCCCAGCCCTGTGGTATCGCCCACGGCAAAACTGGGGTTTGAGGTTGATGACATAATAAAAGGCGGTGGATCCTGAAAAGCGCCAAACTTGGGGCTGATGGCGGCAAAAACATAGTCACCCACTGCATACATAGCTCCAACCCAAGGATTGCTGTGAGTATAATGGCCAGCAGAGTTTGTTACTGTCCACGAGGCTCCCTCGTCATCAGAATAGTAAATGTCTTCTCCACCATCTGCAGGTGGGGTAGAAACAAACAATCTACCCTGACGATTGGTGGCCAAGGTATTTCCCTGAAAGTTGGCAGGAAGTCCGGAGGTACTAATCGGGTTCCAGGTGCTACCATTATCAGTGCTCTTCAGAATTTTTCCGGTGCCCACTGCGTACCACTTACCGTTCATCGCGGTAACGCTTACAATCACGTTGTCTATAGTAGTTTTTGTCCAGCTGGGGGCAGTTGCTTTTTTGTAACGGGCAGTTGTGGCGTTATAGGCCAAAATGTAGTTGTTGCCCATATCTACCAAATTCATAGCAGCTTTTCCTGTTTTCACTACGTTTTTCGGTAGGCCAACAGTGTCTATTGTCCAGGTGTTGCCATTATCGGTAGAGTAATGCAGTTCGTAATCATAGGTATTGATTTTCATGCTGGCGTAGAGCCTGCCTGCCACACCTGATAGTGCCGCAAAGGTTCCGGGAGGTGGGGTAATGGTGGGTTTGCTCCACGTGCTTCCTTTGTCAGTAGATAAGCCAAAGGATTGATTATTTCCCACAACGAAAATAGTGTTGCCGATATGAGTAGCAGCAGTAAGGTATTGGGCATTTATGGCGGGAGCGGCTCCCGTGGGACTCCAGGCCTGAGCAAAGGCTGTGGGTGATGCCAGTAGTGCAAAAGCTATTAAGTATAGTTGTGTTTTCATTTCAATAGAGTTTTTATTGAAATGTAAAATTCAGTAAAATGAAATCCCCAGCAAATAAGGCAATTGGCGTAAATGACGCGAAGTAGAAGGGTATAATTACTTGGTTGTAAGACTTGTCAAAAACTCATCAGCCGTCATTACAGGGAGGAGGGATTGTTTAAAGTCCTTTCCATTTCGGGTAATAATAACGTCACAGTCGGAATCAGTAGCGCTAAAATATTGAAGCGCATCCTCAAAATCCTTTATTGTGGAATTAAGTCCTTTTTCAATTGTACGCTCATCTAATGAACTTATTTCACAGATGACTTTGAACTTGCGGAGCTTTTCTTTTGAAATGATGGGGCTTTCATACTTTGAAAGAAAATAGTTTACAGTGGCAAATGAGATGGGTGAAACCACCATATTAAGTTTTCCCTTCTCAGCCAAGGTGGCCACTTTAGCGATGGGTTCGTAAAATGGGTCCCGTTCACCTAAAAGGTCCAACATCACATTGGTGTCTATAAAAATCCTTCTGGTCATTTATACTTCTGCATTAAATGATCGGAAAACTCCTCTTTGTAATTTAAATCTGTTGGAATTTTTGTTCCTGTAGAAATGCTTTTCACAAAAGGGGAAATTTCAAATTCGGCAGGGCTTTTATCAGAAGTAAGTGAGTGAAGATAGGCTTCCACCATTCTCGATAAGCTGATTTTTCTGTTGGCAGCATATTCTTTTGCCCGCTCTATAATTTCCTGATTTAGCTTTAAAGTCAACTTTGTATCCATCGTAATATCAATTGTACGTACAAATATCTGAAAAGTTTGCGTACAAATTTGATTTGTGGATTTAGGAGGTGTCTGCTTAAATCCTTACACAAAAGGAATAGTATTCAAAACGTGATTGATGGCTTCCAGTCGGGCTTTCGATTTTTCATTGGCATCAATAATTACCCACGGGGCATGTTCGGTGTTTGTTTTCTTAAACATCTCGTCCTTATATCTGGTGTAATCCGCCCACAGGGCCTGAGCCTTTCTATCCACATCGGTCATTTTCCATCGTTTAAGTGGGTCTTGTTGTATGTCTTCAAAACGTTTTGCCTGCTCCTCCTTAGTTATGGAAAAATAGAGCTTAACCAGATGGGTATGAGACTGCACCAGCATTTTTTCAAATTCATTAACCTGAGACATAAAGATTGTATACTCGTCATCCGTACAGAAATTGTTTACTGGCTCTACCCCGGCACGGTTGTACCAGCTTCTGTCAAAAAATACAATCTCCCCGGGTTTGGGTAGCTGATTGATGTACCGCTGAAAAAACCATTGTTTCTTCTCATCATCTGTCGGGATATCCAAAGCCACAATTCTATAATGTCGCGGGTTTATGTGCTGCGTAAACCTCCGTATGGCTCCACCTTTACCGGCAGCATCTCGCCCCTCAAACAGGATCACCACTTTTTGATCGTTTTCAATAACCCAGTTCTGAAGCTTTATTAGTGCTTCCTGTTTATCCCTAAGTTCTAAAAGGTATTTCGTCTCGCTTAAAGCCCGGCCCAACTTTACCTTCTTACTTTTCAGGAGGGCATGAAGTCCAAATTTGGAGTTCAACAGTTCAAGGTCGTTTGCTGATAATTTTACGTTGCTCATGACTTAATCCTTACTTAAATATCAATTTGAACTACACTTCTGTGATACCTCATAATCACATTAGGGTCGGGTAAGATGGGGATGTTGGATTCGCCTTTATCGGTATAGTCAAATTGCGATAATACGTAGCGCATGCTTTCCAGCCTGGCCTGTTTTTTATTGTTGGTCTTTACAATAATCCATGGACTAAAATTGGTGTGAGTTTTACTGAACATTTCCTCTTTATAGTGGGTGTAGTCGTTCCACAGCTCCTGGCCCTTCATATCCACGGGGCTAAATTTCCACCGTTTTAAGGGGTTGTTCAAACGGGCGTCAAATCGGTTCTTTTGTTCATCCTGTGAAATGGAAAACCAGAATTTTATGATTTTGAGATTGTCTTCATACAGCAGGTGCTCAAACTCCGGAACCTGAACCATAAACTTGTTGTACTCGGCTTCTGTGCAAAAACCCATTACAGGTTCTACCACCGCCCGGTTGTACCAGCTGCGGTCAAAAAACACAATCTCTCCGGGATTGGGCAGCACCTTTACATAGCGCCTAAAATACCATTGCCCCTTTTCTACTTCTGTAGGTTTAGTTAGGGCCACCACTCGTGATGACCGAGGATTCAAA
>CAXBJE010000159.1:0-7468 GCA_963975525.1 uncultured Owenweeksia sp.
TCCGGCAAGAGCCAAATCACCAACTACATCAAGCAATTTATGGCGAGCTGCCTCATTTGGGTAATGAAGGTCGAGGTTATCCAAAATACCATTGGCCTTAACAGCAACATTGTCCTTTTTAAAAGCCTTTTTTAGTTTCTCCATTGATTCCGGAGAAACTTCTTTATCTACATACACAATGGCATTATTAAGATCACCACCCTTAATTAGGCCATGCTCCAGCAAATACTCCAGCTCATGTAAAAAGCTAAAAGTACGTGCGTCCGCCACGTCATTCTTAAAATCGGTGATTTGATTGAGCTGTGCATTTTGGCTGCCTAAAACCTTGGTGCCATAATCCACCATTACCGCAACCTGATATTCATTTGCAGGTACGGCCATTATTTCCACACCTTCATCTTCAAGTTCAAAGGTGATTGGTTCCTTTATCTCAAAATAGTCTCTTTCAACATCCTGCTCCACCAAACCGGCACTTTCCAATGCGGCCACAAAATGCTTGGCACTTCCATCCATTATTGGGGTTTCGGGGCCATCAATTTCAATAAGGCAATTGTCAATAGAAAGTCCAACCAAAGAGGCTAAAACGTGCTCCACAGTGTTAACTACGGCATTGCCAATACCAATGGTGGTTCCTCTATCGGTACTAATAACGTGTTTGGCAAGAGCCTTTATTTCTGGCTGTCCGTCCAAATCGGTACGTTTAAACACATATCCGTAGTTGGCCTCTGCTGGTTTAAAAGTAAGGTTAACGTTAGCTCCAGTATGAAGTCCAACTCCCTTTATGCTTACCGCCTCTTTAATCGTCTGTTGATTTGTCGTCATTGCTAGTTGCTATCTGAAACTTGTTTTTTTAACCGATCAATATCTTCTGCCATCTGTGAAAGCTTTCTAAAGTACACATAGGACTTTTTATAATCACGCACATTAAATGCAGGCGAACCCTGCATAATGTCTCCATCCTTTACATTATGTCCAATGCCACTTTGGGCCGCAATCTTTACATTATCACCAATGGTAAGGTGGCCGATAATGCCTACCTGCCCTCCAATCATACAGTTTTTACCAATTTTGGTAGAACCTGCAATTCCTGTTTGAGCGGCTATCACTGTATTTTCACCGATATCCACATTATGGGCTATCTGTATAAGGTTGTCAATTTTTACTCCTTTACGGATGATGGTGCTACCTAAGGTGGCTCTATCAATAGTAGTGTTGGCGCCCACTTCCACGTGGTCGTGTATAATCACGTTGCCGATTTGAGCTACTTTGTCATAGGAGTTTTCGCTGTTTGGAGCAAATCCAAAACCATCACCACCAATTACAACTCCGCTGTGCAGTGTTACGTTATCGCCAATCTCACAATCAGCATAAATGCGAACACCACTAAAGATGAGGCAGTTTTTACCAATCTTAACATTATCGCCAATAAAGGATGTGGGATAAATTTTAGTGTTTTCTCCAACTGAAGTGTGATCTCCAATAAAGGTCATAGCCCCAACATAAACATCGCTTGCAACACTGGCACTTTCAGAAACCACCGCCTGAGCGTCAATTCCGTGCTTATCATGGCGAAGTTTATTGTACATCTCAAGCAGTTGCGCAAATGACTTATATGCATCTGCAACCCGTACCAAAGTAGGTTTTACGGCCTTTTCGGCAACAAAATCCTTGCTTACAATTACTACAGAAGCATCAGTGTTATATATATATGGAGTGTACTGTGGGTTAGCCAAAAAGCTAAGACTTCCGTCTTCACCTTCCTCAATTTTTGCCAACTTAGATACGGTGGCGTTTTCGTCACCTTCTATTTGTTTTGCTGAAAATTCCATTCGGCCAAAAGTAGAAAATTTTAGTGCGCCAAAAAGTGGCCGTTTTTAGGGTTTTGGATAAAACAAAAAGTGCTTTACCACTGGTTTGCTTAGCGCAGAAATGTTCAGCTGATCCGCAGCCTTACTGATGTCTTCAAGAGATCCATCCTTGTAAAGGAGATTGATGCGATCATGCGAGGTATCATAGGCATTATTCACCATTTCACTTTCAAAAACAAAATATTGGGCTTCACCTTCCGAAATACCATAATCATCCATCGTCCTTTTGAGGTGTTCTTCCACCTCAGTCTTATCTGGCTTTTTATCGCTTACATCTACTCCAAGTAGTTTTCTGTTCAAAAGCATTTTGCACATTTTACCCAGCACCATGTCTTCAGAAAAGCTCCATTCCTTAATGGCAGACATCACATCAAAATCATCCAGCAATGCATATTCGGCCAAAAGCTTATCGTAATCCTGAGGAACGTTTCCTGAAATAAACTTTCGCAAAACAGCCGGCATGGGCATTTCAGGAGTGTAAACCTCCTTGGCCCGCATCAATATTTTTATAAGCAGGAACTCGGCACTTAAAACTGTTTTGTGCAAATACACTTGCCAGTACATTAACCTGCGGGCGATGATGAATTTCTCTACACTATAGATTCCCTTGGCATCCACTACAATCTGGTCATCAGCCACATTAAGCATACTAATAAGGCGATCCGTGCTTACCTGTCCTTCGCTTACACCAGTATAAAAGGAGTCGCGCCTCAAATAATCCAGCCTGTCCATATCCAGTTGACTGGAAATAAGCTGATGCAAAAACCGCTTTGGGTATGTATCTGTGAAAATTTCAATGGCCAGTGTTAGCTTTCCATCAAACTGCTGATTGAGCACCTTCATAAATTCAAGCGAAAGCTTTTCGTGCATAATGCCCGGTACAATACTATTTTCCAGGGCATGCGAAAACGGCCCATGGCCAATATCATGAAGCAGGATGGCGATGAGCACGGCTTCTTCCTCTTTTGGTGTGATGGTATGCCCTTTTGACCGTAAAATGCGCACGGCCTTTTCCATTAAATACATCGCGCCAAGCGCATGATGAAAACGCGTATGGTAAGCTCCGGGGTAAACCAGATAGGTTAGTCCCAACTGAGATATTCTCCTTAACCGCTGAAAGTAAGGGTGTTCTATCAGATCAAAAATTAATTCACTAGGAATAGTAATGAAGCCGTAAATAGGATCGTTTAGAATCTTTAGCTTGTTGGTTTGTATCAAACCTTTTATGGTATAATTGTTAATAGGTAACACCCGCAATCCTCAAATGAGGCCTGCACAATAATCAAATATTTAGGACATCAAAAATATGGACAATATTCAAATACTCTGGGTAGATGACGAGATCGATCTGCTTAAGCCCCACATTATGTTTTTAGAGGAAAAAGGCTATTCTGTTGATAAGATAAACAACGGTAGCGAAGCCCTGGAAATGGTGGAGGAGAAGCGTTACGATCTGATTTTTCTGGATGAAAATATGCCGGGGATGGACGGATTGGAAACCCTTAAAAGGTTGAAATCTATAAACACCGGGATACCTGTAGTGATGATTACCAAGAGCGAGGAAGAGGCTATAATGGAGGATGCCATTGGTTCTCAAATTGCCGACTACCTGATAAAGCCTGTAAACCCAAAGCAGATATTGCTTTCTATAAAAAAGAACCTGGATACCCGCAGGTTGGTAAACGAAAAAACCACCAGCAATTACCAGCAGGAGTTTAGAAACATCGCCATGGATATGAGCATGGTTCGCGATTTTGAAGGCTGGGAAGAAATGTATCGCAGGTTGGTGTATTGGGAGTTAGAGCTTGATAAAATTGAGGATGAAGGCCTTAATGAAATCCTGCTTACGCAGAAAAAAGAAGCCAACTCGCAGTTCTTCAAATTTATTGAGAGAAACTATGAAGGCTGGTTGCATGGAGATGACAGACCTGTAATGTCACACACTCTGTTTAAGGAATGGGTTTATCCATCTCTAAAAAATCAGGACGAAAAAATATTCTGGCTGGTAATTGATAACCTGCGTTACGACCAGTGGAAAGTCATTAAACCAGTAATTGAACAATATTATATTACCGAAGAGGAAAAGAGCTTTTTCAGCATTTTGCCTACGGCCACGCAGTACGCTCGTAATGCGCTTTTCAGCGGATTAATGCCTTTAGAGATTCAAAAGCGCTTTCCGGATAAATGGATTGGCGATAATGATGAAGAGGGCAAAAACATGTATGAGGAAGACTTTATGACGGACCAGCTTAAGCGACTTGGGTTGGGAGATATGAAGTTTAGCTACAACAAGATTACCAATCATAATGCTGGTAAAAAACTGGTGGATAACCTGGCCAATGTATTGGGAAACCAGTTTAATGTGGTGGTGTACAATTTTGTGGATATGCTTAGCCATGCCAAAACCGACATGAAGGTAATTAAGGAGCTGGCCGATAATGACAAGGCATATCGCTCGCTTACCCACAGTTGGTTTCAAAATTCTCCATTGTTGGAGATGATTAAAATCCTGAAAGAGAAGGGGATTAAGATTATGATAACTACGGACCATGGAACCATTAATGTGGATAACCCCACCAAGCTGGTTGGCGATAAAAATGTAAACACAAACCTTAGGTATAAAACCGGGCGTAACATGACTTATGTGGACAAGGACGTGTACGAAGTAAAAAATCCGGAAGACATATTTCTGCCAAAGCAAAATATTAACTCCGTTTTTGCCTTTGCCAAGGAAGATCTGTTTTTTGCCTACCCCAACAACTTCAATCATTATGTAAAGTATTACACCAATACCTATCAGCATGGTGGTGTATCGCTTGAAGAAATGATAGTGCCGTTTGCAGTATTGAGCCCCCGATAGGCTATATATTTGCAGCATGACGGAGACCAAGTTAGCTGTATCTCTTAATGAAACTTCTGCCATTGCCCGCTGGATTATTAATCAGGTGGGCAATGGCATTATTCTTTTTAATGGTGACATGGGGGCTGGTAAAACCACCCTAATTAAGGCCATTTGTAAAGAGTTGGAGGTGGAAGATGAAGTGAGCAGCCCTACCTATTCTTTGGTCAACGAATATTTTTCGCCATCGGCAGGCACCATTTATCACTTTGATTTTTACCGCTTGCGCCAAGAGGAAGAGGCCATGGATATGGGTGTTGAAGAATACCTTGATTCTGGTAAACTTTGTTTGCTGGAGTGGCCTGAAAATATTTGTAACTTACTGCCTGATGATTGCGCTGTAGTTAACATTCGGGTGAATGGAGAGAAGCGCGATTTTGAGTTAAAAATTAACCGAAATGAGTAAACCCGGATTTTTGTCATTTTCCACTAGCGAGCTTATGCCACAGGAGGAAGTGCTGGAAGTGAAAACATCAAAGTCTGATCTTAGGATCGGAATCCCCAAAGAAACTTTTTTTCAGGAAAAACGGGTGCCGCTTACGCCAGATGGTGTGCTTTTGCTCGTAGATCATGGGCATGAAGTGGTGATTGAAGCCGGTGCCGGTGAAGGGGCCAACTATAGCGATAGCGATTTCTCTGAAGCTGGTGCCCATATTGTGTTTTCTCCCAATAAGGTTTATGAAAGTGATATCATCCTCAAGGTAGAACCACCTTCGGAAAAGGAGTTGGATATGATGAAGCACAAGCAAACGCTTATTTCTGCGCTTCAGCTTAAAACCCAAACTAAGAGTTATTTCCGTAAGTTGATGGACAAAAAGATTACGGCTATCTCTTTCGAAAACATGGAAGATGAGGACGGTATTGCGCCCCTTGTTCGCAGTATGAGCGAGATTGCCGGAAATACCTCTATCCTTATTGCAGCTGAATACCTCAGCAATGCCAATAACGGAAAAGGCTTTATGCTGGGTGGCGTTTCGGGCGTGCCGCCTACTGAGATTGTAATTATTGGAGCTGGTACCGTTGGTGCTTATGCTGCACGCACCGCTTTAGGTTTAGGGGCCAGCGTTAAAGTGTTTGATAAATCCCTATCTAAACTACGCAGGCTGCAAGGCATGGTAAACAATATGCCTATCTACACCTGTGTAATACAACCCAAAATCTTAGAAAAAGCTTTGATGCGCTGCGATGTGGCCATTGGGGCAGTTCGCTCAGAAAGTGGCCGCACACCTTGTGTGGTTACTGAGGATATGGTGAGCAAGATGAAAGCCGGTAGTGTAATAGTGGATGTAAGTATTGATCAGGGCGGGTGTTTTGAAACCTCTGAACTAACCAACCATGACCAGCCCACATTTAAAAAGTACGATGTAATACACTACTGTGTAACCAACATTGCCTCCCGCGTTAGCCGCACGGCCTCCTTCTCCATGAGTAATATTATAGCTCCCATAATTCTTTCTGTTGGCGATGGTGGGGGAGTGGATGAAATTTTACACCGCAATAAGGGGGTGCGCCAGGGGCTTTATATCTACAAAGGCACTTTGGTAAACAAGCCTATTGGAGAGTGGTTTGATTTGCCTTATACGGAGGTGGATTTGTTGTTTGAGTGAGAGTTAATTCTCAGACATAATCCTCCAAGTCTGATTGAGACACAAATACATTATCAAAGAAATTCCAATTAACTCTTCTGGACAGTTTTTTGAATAACTAACTTCATAATCGTCAATCTTCACTTCATTACCATCCTCATCCGAAACGTATTTTACGTAAGTGTCTTTTAGTGAGTATTTTTTTCCAAACATTTCAAGTGCCCAGATGCTTTTTCTTGAGTTTTCACATTTAATAATTCCACTTTGATTTGCCATGTATACCTTATACAAAGCATTTTTTGTTAGTGTCAGCCATCGTTTAGAAGGAATTAAATGTGCTTTTGCAACCACATCTTGCCTAGACTTCTTAAGAACTAAAACATAGATCAACCTTTTTTTAGAGATATTATGGTTTGGTTTCCAGCTGGCGGAATAAACCAATTTGGAGGTTTTTGGGTGCACAAGTCTGTAATTTCTGTCATCAAGAGTTAGGTGCAATATCATAAGCCGAAGGTATGGTTTGGAGCAAATTAAATGGATTAAACTATAGCCCTTCCAAAGTTTCAAAATTTGGAAAGGCTTTTTTTAAACCCTCAACCTACCTTTGCCGCAAAATTTAATTCATGCCATTTTTAAGGAGGCTACTTTATTACATGCTGGGCGTAGGCCTGGGCGTATTGGCCGTTATTTTCATTTTTGGTGATCGCGATTTTGCCTGCAGCTATTTCCCTAACGATCGTGTACTTTCTGATCTCCGTAAAAAGGAGCTTGTGATTCCCACGGAAGTGGAGCAGCAAATGAGCTCAGCCGGGCTGGATACAGCAGATGTGAGCCTAATGCTTACCAATGGTAAAGTTGATTTTGATGAGGTAGAGCGTGGACTTGGGAGCTGCAAAACCTACTGGGTGGCGCTGGAGCGTGAAGAGAAAAAGTCCTTTTCTGCACTTATTGAGAATTGCGATAGTGTAGCTACGGTGTTGGAGGTGACAATTCTCAGATAAAGTTCTTCCTCCTCTTTTTGTCTTAACACAAAAAGAGGCAAAAAAGTCAAGGCTTCTTATAAATTCCTAAAAAGCTACAGTTTACTTGCCCTTCGAAGCCCCAGCCGTTACGCT
>CAXBJE010000160.1:0-7457 GCA_963975525.1 uncultured Owenweeksia sp.
TTTCTCAGTTTCCTGAGAGATTGAGCGAAAACCAGCGTGTATCGGATGATTTAGCGGAGTTGGGCAAATTGGCCAAAACGCCAGAAGCCAACATTATTAAGTTGCCAAACATCAGCGCCTCTGAGCCTCAGCTGCAGGAAGCGATATCTGAACTTCAGGCCAAAGGTTACAACCTGCCAGATTATCCTAAAAACCCGCAAACGGACGAGGAAAAAGAGATAAAAGCCAAATACGATAAAGTAAAGGGTAGCGCGGTAAATCCGGTTCTCCGTGAAGGAAACTCAGACCGTAGAGCACCAAAGGCCGTAAAGGAATATGCACGCAAACACCCTCACCGCATGGGTGCTTGGAGCAGCGATTCAAAAACCCACGTAGCCAGTATGGACCATGGCGACTTTTACGGTAGCGAGCAATCGGTAACAATAAAGGGAGCTAACAAAGCCAAAATTGAATTTGTAGGTGAGGATGGTAATGTGAGATTGCTAAAGGATTTTATCCCATTGCAGGACGGTGAAATTATTGACTCTGCCGTATTGAGCACTTCTGTATTACAGAACTTTTTGGCCGAGCAAAAAAAGGATGCTAATGAAAAAGGCATTTTGTTTTCGGTTCACCTCAAGGCTACCATGATGAAGGTTTCTGACCCTATCATTTTTGGGCATGTAGTAAAAGTATTTTTTAAGGATGTATTTGAAAAGCATGGTGCAGCCCTTAAAGAAGCGGGTGTAAATCCAAACAATGGTATGGCTGATTTAATGAGCAAATTGGAAAATCTGCCAGTCGATAAGCGCAATGCTATTGAAGCTGATATTAATGCTGCCTATGAGAATGGCCCTGATTTGGCCATGGTAAACTCCGACAAAGGCATTACCAACCTGCACGTACCAAGTGATGTTATCATTGATGCGTCTATGCCGGCCATGATTCGCACCAGCGGACAAATGTGGGACAAGGATGGAAAGCCACGCGATACCAAAGCCATTATTCCAGACCGCAGCTATGCGGGCGTTTACCAACAAACCATCGATTTCTGTAAAAAGAATGGCGCGCTAAACCCTGTGACCATGGGTAGTGTAAGCAATGTGGGATTGATGGCCCAAAAGGCCGAGGAATATGGCTCTCATGATAAAACCTTTGAAATTTCAGGTAGTGGAACCGTGCGAGTAGTAAGCGAGGCCGGGGATACGCTAATGCAACATAAAGTTACTAATGGCGATATTTTCAGAATGTGCCAGGTTAAGGATGCCCCAATTCAGGATTGGGTAAAACTGGCCGTAAACCGCGCCCGTGCAACAGGTAATCCGGCCATTTTTTGGTTAGATAAAAACCGTGCGCATGATGCTGAAATCATTAAAAAAGTAAATACCTATTTGCCAAATCACAATACCGAAGGTTTGGACATTCAGGTTATGGCCCCAACAGCGGCTACTCAGTTTTCGCTGGAGCGCATTGTGGAAGGCAAAGACACTATTTCCGTAACCGGTAATGTTCTTCGTGATTATTTAACTGACCTCTTCCCCATTTTAGAAGTAGGTACAAGTGCCAAAATGCTTTCCATAGTTCCTTTGATGAACGGTGGCGGATTGTTTGAAACCGGAGCCGGTGGTTCTGCCCCCAAGCATGTGGAGCAATTTGTAGAAGAAGGCCACTTGCGTTGGGATTCATTAGGTGAATTTTTGGCACTGGCTGCGTCATTGGAGCATTTAGGCCAAACCTATAATAACGCTCGTGCACTGGTACTTTCAGAAACGTTAGATGAAGCAACTTCTAAGTTTTTGGATGAAAACAAATCCCCTTCCCGTAAGGTGAATGAGATTGACAACCGTGGCAGCCACTTTTACCTGGCCATGTACTGGGCCGAGGCTTTGGCCAGCCAAAGCAAAGACAATGACCTGAAAATGGTATTCGTTGAAGTTGCCAAACACCTCAGCGAAAGCGAAGGAAAAATAAACGAAGAGCTATTGGCAGCACAGGGTAGCCCTGTAAATATTGATGGCTACTATATGCCGGATGAAACTAAGGTGAGCAATGCCATGAGGCCAAGTGCCACCCTTAATAGTATTTTAGATAAGATTAAGGAGAAGGTTTAAACCTTCTGCGCCACTCTGCATATTCTGCGCCTCTGCGTTGATGTTATTTACTTCAATGCAGGGGCGCTACTTTTTTCGAAACTTTGCGCTTCTCTGTGTTTCTTTGTGAAATAGTTTAAGTATCGCCAAGCTGCCCAAAGGTTTCACTAAGTTTCTCAAAGAACAGTACCTGATGAAAAAACTCCTTCTTCTCCCCTTACTCCTTATATCACTCTCCGCCAAGGATTACCCTGTGTACACCAAGGCTGAGATTATGGGTGATATTGAGCCATCTCAAATGCGCTCTTTTGATAAGCTGAAAAGTAAATACACCACCAAGGGAGATGCCTATTTAAGAGATGAAGTATATGATGCCTTTAGGGATATGTGGAGGGATGCAAAGCGCGATGGAATTGATTTGGTGATTATTTCAGCAACACGCAACCGCAGTTACCAGGCCGGTATTTGGAACCGCAAGTGGAACAGCTTTGGTGGGCCGGAAGAAACCCGTGCCGAGCGCATTTTGGAATACAGCAGCATGCCCGGCACCAGCCGCCACCACTGGGGCACCGACTTTGATATTAACAACCTCGAAAACTCCTATTTTGAAAGTGGAACCGGGCTGAAGGTGTACGAGTGGATGCAGGCCAATGCTCATATGTATGGTTTTTTTCAGCCCTACACTAAATTCAACTCTTACCGCGATGCTGGCTATCATGAAGAAAAATGGCACTGGAGCTATTGGCCCACTGCATCTAAATTTCAAAGAGCCTATAACCACATTGTAACCTATGACGACCTGAAAGGCTTTGAGGGTTGGCAATACGCTCAAAAGCTGGATGTAATCAACAACTTTGTGAATGGCATTGAGGTGCCAGATAGGTTTTTGATGCAATAGAAATTGTTGAACTGAGTTTTAATTTATTTCAAATCCGCTTGTTGAACACGTACCAAATGAAGGTCTCTATTAAAAACTTCAGCCTTATACTCCTTCTGTTTTCTCAGGTATATCTTTTTAGTCAAGACACTATCAAAAACTCCTCTTATAGTTTAATTAGGAATTTCAATGGGACTGGTGATACAGGCTTTGTAATGACTATTGACTATAAGGATGGGCAGGCTGTGGGTGTGGGTTATGAACATTCCATGGAGTTTAGAAAAATCATCAACGTTAGTAAGACCTGGCATTTAAATGGCCAACTTCAATCCTTGTACATATTTTCAAGAGACTCTTTAAACGTTGAAAGAAACCGCAGTGACTTTGTGTTTTTTTCGGATGACAAAGTACTCGACTCAATCAAGTATACCCAATCTAAGCTCGTTAATCTAAAAAATGGCAACAAGGCTCTGACAAACAGAGTGTTGATAAATGAGTTCTATTATTCGTGGTATCCAAATGGTAATCCCGAATATGATTTTTTAAAGTTAGGACCAGACACGTTGGTACATACTTATTATGACAGTAATAAAAATTTGCTCTTTGAGAAGGAGTATGTTTTTGGAGAAATAAAGTTTAATAGTGGAGAGGGATTTTTAGGCTGGTACCTAGATGGAAATAGTATTTATTACAGAGATGGAAAATTTGAAACCATGATTACTTACAAAGAGGGTAGAGAATTCAAGAGAGAAACCATTTTTGGATATTAAGTTTTGAAAATTGATAACATCTCCAAAAGCTGGATGTAATCAACAACTTCGTGAATGGCATTGAAGTGCCCGAGAGGTTTTTGGAGTTGTGATAAAATCTGATTTTTGCTCGTGACTAAAACTGAGAAATTTTGGGACAGAATGGCTCGGGGTTATAATAACCCCAATTATAAGCCAAGTGGTGTTGCTCTCAAAACCTTGGAAGCCTCCCTGCCTTACCTCAAAAACAATCAATCGGTTTTAGATTTTGGATGTGGCCCGGGCACCCTCTCACTTGAGATTGCCAAACATGTTGCTACGGTTACCGGAGTAGATATTTCCTCGGGAATGATAAGTGTGGCTAACTCGCTAGCTAAAGATCAGTGTAACTCTAACGTGGTTTTTTTACAGGCTTCCATTTTTGACAATTCACTTAAGGAACAATCCTTTGATGTGATTGTGGCTTTTAATGTTTTGCATTTTGTAAATGATGAAAAGTCTGTCAGCAGGCTTAATTCACTTTTAAAACCTGGTGGTATATTCATTTCAGCCACAGCCTGTGTAAAGGAAAAAGTATCTCCACTAAGAATATTAATGGCACCATTAAAGTGGCTCGGTATTATTCCACCCATGCAGTATTTCACCTTACGGAAATTAGAGGATATTATCAAAAAAGGGAATTTCAAGATTTTGGAAACTCAAAAACTTTCCGGTTTACCGGATTACTTTATTTCGGCTCAAAAAAATTAGCCTCCATTGCCTTCAAAATAAAACTCCTTACCGCTCAAACATCTGCATTTTTTTATGCGGCTTTTCAGCCGATAGTGGAAAATTCCAACCATCTCCTATCAACATTTCGGGTTGCAATTGTTTATATTTAAGGCTCCGCTCACTTCAGATTAAACCTCTGTAAATCAAACCTCAGAGTGGAAATATTTACCAATAAACAGTCTTTCGCCCAATGCTTTATGCCGAAGAACATAATTCCAACAAAACCATTGTCCACCTGGATTTGGACAGTTTTTTTGTATCGGTAGAAAGGCTGGCCAACAGTGCCCTTAACGGAAAACCTGTATTGGTGGGCGGCACCGGCAGCCGGGGCGTGGTAGCCTCCTGTAGTTATGAAGCCCGCAAGTTTGGTGTACACTCGGCTATGCCTATGCGCACCGCCTTGCAACTGTGTCCGGAAGCCATAACCATAAAGGGCGATAGTGGTCGCTATTCCAAATATTCGGACATGATTACCGAAATTATAAAACAGGAAGTACCGCTATTTGAAAAAACCTCTATTGATGAATTTTATGCAGACCTTACCGGGATGGATAAATTTTTCGGATGCTTTAAACTCACTTCCGAAATCAGGGATAAAATCATAAAAGAAACCGGGCTGCCTATTTCCTTTGGGTTAAGCACTAATAAAACCGTAGCTAAAGTGGCCACAGGTGAAGCTAAGCCCAACAATAAAAAAGAAGTAAAGAAAGGTGAAGAAAAGCCTTTTTTAGCTCCCCTTTCGGTGAAGAAGATCCCCATGGTGGGCGATAAAACCACTCTTCTGCTCAGCCAGATGGGCGTAAAGCACATCCACACATTACAGCAAATGCCCATTGAAATGATGGACCGTGCGATGGGCAAAACTGGAGTAATGATTTGGAAAAAAGCGCAGGGCATAGACAACTCCCCTGTTATTGCTTACCACGAGAAGAAATCCATCTCGCTGGAGCGTACTTTTCAGAAGGACACCATTGATGTGGATAAACTCCGTACCCTCATTATTGCTATGGCCGAAAACTTGGCCTTTCAGCTGCGGCAGGGCGATAAACTTACCGCCTGCCTTACGGTAAAAATTCGCTATTCAGATTTTAACACCTACACTCTTCAAAAGCGAATCCCCTACTCCAGTAATGATAATACATTGATTTCTGTAGCAAAGGAACTTTTTGACAAACTTTATAACAGACGCCTGTTGGTACGGTTAGTTGGTGTACGTTGTAGCCACCTTGTGGGTGGTGGTCATCAAATCAACCTGTTTGAAGACAATGTAGAAACCCTGCGCCTGTACCAGGCCATGGATAAAATGCGACAACGCTATGGTATTAATGCTGTAAAGCGTGCCAAAACCATGGAGAGTAATGGCCTTGGCCGTATGAATCCTTTTAATGGTATGCCGCCAGTGATATTGGCACATAGGAGGGGGTAGTTGGTTGGAAGATTATTTATTCTCCTAAATTATTCCGGAGAATATAAAATGAACTCAAGTCCCTCCTCCCACTTATTGAAACCTTTATCTGCAGATACCAGCGGAATGTTTAAAGAAGAGGCTGTGGCGGCAACTATACAGTCTGGGAGTTTCATGATTTTTTGTCGCCTTAATTCAACTGTCTTGTTTTTTATCTGCTGATTAATATCAATGATGGTACAGCTTTTCAAAAAATCGAGTATTACCTCGTTTCCCTCTTTGGGCAATTGCCTAAAACCTAACACTTCCAACTCAGAAATAAATGAAACATAGATTTTCTTTCCTTGTAAAAGATTGCTAAGTGTTTCATCACCATTCAATAGATACAATATAATGTTGGTATCAATAAACAGACTATCCCCACTCATCTCTTAGCTCTTGTTGTATTTTAAGCGGGTCTATATCAAGCTTCAACTGGCCGCAGAACTTTTCCGCATCCAGTCCGTCTTTTACCACAACTCTGCTTTTTAAGTCTTCAAGTATTTTGGCTATCTGTTCAGGAGTGCTCCCTTTTCTAAGTACTGTTGTCATTTCTGTTAATAAGGTTTAAAGGTACATTTTTTAAACAGCTGCGGCTCCTCCCTTACTTTTACAATTTTACGCATCAAATTTGTTAATCATCAACACTTGTGTTAAACAACCACTCCACATTCTCTTTTACCTACGGCACCCTCTCCCCCAGGGAAATGCTGGAGTGGGCTGCGGCCAATGGTTTATCAGAATTGGTTCTTACCGATATCAACAACACTGCTGCGGCCATAGAATTTGTAAGACTAGCCAAAACCGAGACCGGCATCTTTGAGCATAACCTTAAACCCATTTTAGGTGTAGATTTTAGGAATGGCAATGAACAGATGTATGTGGCATTAGCTATGAATAATCAGGGTTTTGCTGAAATCAACCGCCACCTCTCCCATCACCTTGAGGGGGAAATTCCGTTTGAACGCGAAGCACCATCCTTCAATCACTGCTTTGTGATTTATCCGTTTGATAAAGCTCCACAAAAAAAGCTGGCCGAAAATGAATTCGTAGGTGTACACCCAACCCAGTTAATCAAATTGAAGTTCTCGGCCTGGAAAAACCAGACTAAAAAACTGGTCATCTTGCATACCAACAGCTTTAGGCACAAAAAGGATTTTAACACTCACAGACTGCTAAGGGCTATCAACCAAAATGTGCTATTGAGCAAGTTGCCAGAAACTGAGCAAGGGGAGCTTAAAGACATTTATACCCATCCCAAAGAGTTGCAATCTGCTTTCGCAGAATTCCCGGAAATGGTGGAAAACACAGAAAGGATTTTGCAACAATGCAGTGTTGATTTTGAATTTAAGAATTATCAAAAAACTCAAAACCAATCGGTATTTACACCCAACGGAACCATGGCTGATGACCGTGAGCTTCTGCGCAAGCTTTGCAAAGAAGGATTGGAATATCGCTATGGTAAAAATCCCGATAAGGAAGTTTTGGAACGGGTGGAAAACGAACTGAAAGTGCTGGAAGCACGTGGTTACTACAGTTACTTTCTC
>CAXBJE010000161.1:0-7412 GCA_963975525.1 uncultured Owenweeksia sp.
ATTTTATTCTCCTCTAATCACGCCTCTGAAAAAGGGTTTCCGTTTAACCTTTACCTCATTAACGTTGATGGAACTGACTTAGAACAAATAACCTTTGACGGTGTGTTCGATGCCTTCCCAATGTTTAGCCCAGATGGAAAAAAACTTATTTTTTCGTCAAACAGAAACAATGGCGGAACAAGAAACACCAACCTGTTTATTGCTGATTGGGTAGACTAGACAGGAGTAGGGAATTAGGAGTTTGGAATATGCTATTCAGCTTAATATTCGGTTAACTTGCACACTCCAATGATTGCATGTTTACGATATGAAAGCATTTTTTCAAAAATATCAGCTAAATGTTCTTATCCTATTTTGTTCTCTTTAGTGCAAAAAATGCTTCTCCAATAAGAGTAGTCCAAGTCAACTTTGAAGGAAGTCAAATTGAACTGTCAAAAGATCAAGAGCAATTCTTGGACACTCTAGCTCCATTTCTTGTAAAAGTGGTTAGACTCGAAAACTACCAAAATGTACAGTTTGAATTGACCTCAAGAATTTCTAACTCAGAGTTCACCAAGGACAAATTTCTTGGGGTAAAGCGAGGGGTTATTGTTAGGGACGCATTACTCGAAAGACTAGATAACTTGGAATGTGAAAACTTTCTAATTCGTGACCTGGTTGCCAAATCAAAGTGGGATGTTGGAGTTCAAATAACTATTATTAATTAACTCAATGAGCTAACTTAACAGACTTTTGATGCTACACCAATTACTCCCGACTCCTTACTCCCAACTCCATACTAAATAATATGGCAAGATTCTTTAAAAAGCGTACCGAAAACCGAGGCCTGCCGCCAGGCAGTTTGGTTTTTATAGGCACCAAAAAGGTGGAGCATCCAACCGTTGAGTATATCTCCTATAATGAAGAAAATATTTCAACCGGTGAGTTTATAAAGGTTGATAACGTTCCGCGCACGGACCCTGAAAAAAACCAGTGGTACAACATTACAGGGCTTGATAACGTACAGTTTATGGACGATATGCAAAACCGGTTAAAAATACATCCACTAGCTATGGAGGATGTAATGAACACTGGTCAGCGCGCCAAGTTTGAGGAGTTTGATGACTTTGCTTTTATAACCCTTAAAATGCTACGCTTTGATGAAAAGGCAACCCGTGTAATCTCAGAGCAGGTAAGTATGGTGCTGAGAGAAACCACGCTAATCACATTTCAGGAAGAACCGGGAGATACTTTTGATGCTATCCGCGAAAGGATGAAAAATGCCAAGGGCAATGTTCGTAAAAACCGACCTGATTACCTCGCCTATGCCCTAATTGACAGTATTGTTGACAACTACATCTACTTGATTGAAACCCTTGGCGAAAAGATTGATGACCTGGAACTTCAGGTACTTGATGACCCGGATGATGATGTACTACTGCTCATAAACAATTACAAGCGCGAGCTTCACTTCATTTTAAAGGTGGTAAAACCAGTAAATGAATTGATGCTAAAGTTGCTGAAATCGCAAACCCCCTACATTCAAAAAAATAAGGTAATGCCCTTTTACAGGGATTTGGCTGGTCTTGTTACTCACGCGGTAGAATCTGTGGAAACTTACCGGACGGTGCTTAATGATTACATTCAGATTTACCACTCCAACGTAAGTTATAAGATGAATGAGATTATGAAGGTACTTACCATATTCTCCGCCATCTTTATCCCACTCTCGTTTTTCGCGGGCGTTTACGGAACCAACTTCGTGCACTTTCCGGAACTGGATTATCAGTACGCCTATCCCATTTTTTGGGGCGCAGTAATAACAATTGCCGGGGGTATGCTCTATATTTTTAAACGCAGAGGGTGGTTTTGATAATGTACAATGACCGTTGTATGTTGTACAATGACAAACCACAAAGCGCAGCTCTCATAGTACAACTATCAACATACATTGTACAATGAATAAGGCCCTCGGCTACATGCTGATTTCCGTGGTGGGCTTTGCGCTGATGAATCTCACGGTAAAATTTCTGGATCGTTTACCCACTACTGAACTGGTTCTATTCAGAAGCATTGTTTCCCTTTCCATTTGCCTGTATTTTTTAAAAAAGCGGCATATCCCCTTTTTCGGTAACCAGAAAAAATACTTGATTTTAAGAGGTGTGTTTGGGGTAATTGCACTTACCTTGTTTTTTTACACATTGCAGAATATGCCGTTAGGCTCTGCTATTACCATTCAATACCTCTCCCCCATTTTCACCGCCTTTTTTGCCATCTTCATGCTAGGCGAAAAAATGTACAAAGTGCAGTGGTTGTTCTTCCTGGTCTCCTTTGCAGGAATTGCTGTTATTAAAGGATTTGACCCTAATATTGACATGAAGCTATTCGTAATTGGTATTGTATCCTCCATTTTCGCAGGGCTGGCTTACAACTGTATCCGTAAAGTAAAAGATACCGATCACCCTCTGGTAGTTGTATTTTACTTCCCTCTTATTGCCACTCCAGTGATGGGCGTTATCTCACTATTTAACTGGGTTACCCCAATGGGTTGGGAATGGGCACTTTTATTACTTATGGGAGTGCTTACTCAGATTGCACAGGTTTACATGACCAAGGCCCTACAAAATGCTGAAGCCAATGAAATTACCAGTCTCAAATATCTGGGAATCATATTCGCACTGGGCTTTGACCTCTTCATATTTAAGGTGATATATCAGCCCATAGCCCTAGTTGGCATTGCCATGGTTTTGGCCGGAGTAATACTAAATGTGTTGTTTAAAGCCCGTAAGAGAAAAAGGGCGATGGCCTAACCAAATCCCCTCTGTAAACTCATAATTCCGTACCTGGTATTTTTTTGTAACTTGTTGAAGACTAATCATAAAAATCTTCAAAATGAAAAAATCACTATTCTTTATTGTACTTATTTTAAGTACTCAAATGGCAATGGCCGTGGCCATTGAACGTGTTACCGGTAGTTCACTTCGATTCTACAATTTTTCACAATTCAGCTTTAGCCTACTGAATATGCAACTTAGCATCAACGCCCAGGTTTATGAGATTAATAATCTTAATATCAAAAAGGCCGGGCCTTTGGATGTGGCCCCGGGAGAGAGAATTGAATTTGATGGATTAACCATCCCACCAGGTGGAGCCAGTATTGCGCTTTGGTATCAAGGCACTTTCCCAGGCACACCCACTAGTGCTCAAATGGCCAGCTTCTTTCAATTTGGCTCTGCCGGGCATGAATATGAAGCCATTGCCGTTCAAGCTAGTTTATGGTCAGCCGGAACTTTTGTACCCGGCATGCCTCCATTTATCCGTGATGGAAACTATAGCTCTTGGGGTGCAGGTAACTGGAGCAACGGTTTAAACGAAGATGAACATGCACTAAAGATTGCTGTCAGTGTTTTTCCAAATCCATTTAATAATCAAATCGCAATAAGTGATTTGAACAAGGAAATTGTGACTGCCGAAATTGTGGATGGATCAGGAAAAATTTGCCTCCGGGTTACTCCACAAAGCGAAACAAACTTTATTCTATCCACTGAAAACCTAAAAAAGGGAATCTATCAGTTTAGAATTACCTCTAAAACCGGAAGAACACAAACCACGAGGCTGATGAAGCTTTAAGCGAGAAATTGAGAAACTACAATTGTAGGTGAGCGCAATGGTGAAAACGGTTGCGCTTTTATTTTAGAGTGGCAATGATTATCCCGGCAGCCATGGCTACATTAAGGCTTTCAACCCTTCTTCCGGCTTCTTTGGCAATAGTTATTGGTTTGCTATTGAGTTTCCAAAAATCCGATGGCCCATGAGATTCGCTGCCCATTACTATGGCAGTTTTACCTATCCTTTTAAAATCGGAAATGGACTGCCCCTCCATATCGGCACAAAGCACCTCCACATTATTGGAGTTTAAGCGATCCAAAATTTCCTCATTGGTAAGGTAGATAACTCGTACTCGCGCTATACTACCCATTGTACTTTGTACCGTTTTCGGGTTGTAGATATCTGTTGTACCAACGCTGCAATACACTTCAGTTACCTCAAACCAGTCACAGGTTCTTAGTATGGTACCCAAATTTCCCGGGTCCTTTATTCCATCCAACACCAAAATTAAGTCGCTTGCATCTGTGGCTATTTTAGGAAAAGGAAAAACTCCAATTACCTCATCTGCAATCTCCAGATTGGTTAATTCCTTTAGCTCCTCCGGGCTAACAATAATCGCCTTATCGGCCAAATCAGAATTTGACGTAGCTATCAACATCTCAGGAATCAGTCCTTCGGCCAGCAATTCACCCACAACTTTTCGGCCTTCGGCAACAAACAATTTGTATTGTTGGCGGTACTTTTTTGCAGCTAGTTTTCTCAATAATTTTTGCTGAGAGCGAGACAACATATCCTTTTACATTTGCACATTCATAATTCGCGCCTGCAAACTTGGTAAAAAAGCTCTACATAATTTTTTTCCCGCTGGTTTTCCTTGCCCTTCATTCTTGTAGCTATACCAAGTATGTTCCGGATGGTAAGCTATTGCTTATGGAAAGCAACATTGTGGTAAACGATAAAAAAGGGGCGCCAGAGGAGGCTGAAGATATTCTTAAGCAGCAACCTAATCCGGGGTTTTGGGTGGTAGCGCCACATTTTGGATTTTATGTATCGCCCGGCCTTGGGTTGTATAATTGGGGCAATAATCAGGATAGTAACTTTTTCTCACGTATTGGTAGCGCACCGGTAATTCTGGATACTGCTAAAATTGCTCGGGGTGCTGTTCAACTTCAAAACTGGTATTTCAATAAGGGATATTTCAACGCCACCTCATCTTACCAGATAGACTCATTGCGCAGAAATTCAAAAAAAGCCGAGGTTACCTACTCGGTTACCACAGGGTCTCGGTATTACATAAATGAACTTTCAAAGGATGTTGAGACCAAAAAAATTGAAGGCCTGATAAACTTCCTTACAAAAAGGGACAGCCTGATAAAAAAAGGAGATCCTTATGATGCGGACAAATTAGAAGAAGAGCGGAGCAGGCTGGCACAATTTTTCAGAAACGAAGGCTACTATAATTTTTCCAAAAACTTTATCACCTTTTCGGTGGATACCTTGCTACCGGGCAATCTGGTAAACATTAAAATGATAGTTGCGCAAAGGCAGTTAGATGTTGGGGATACTGTGGCCTACCAAGATCATCAGTCGTACAGAATTAACAAAATTTACATTCGCCCTGATCAAAATATCAGAACAAATGACACACCTGCAGACACCCTGGAGTTTATGCGCTACCACTACATTTACGACACACTGCAGTACAAGCCCCGATACATTACCGATGCTGTTCATTTTAATCAAGGTTCAAAATACAACGAGCAAAAGGTAAAAGATACATACAGCCACCTTGTTGGGTACAAGGCCTTTAGGTTTACTCAAATAAATTTTGAAACCGGCCCGGTTGACTCCACTGGACCTACGTTAAATGCTTATGTAAACCTAACGCCCCTGGATAAGCGAACACTTATACTAGAACCCGAACTTACCTTTAATAGTACTACAAAGCCGGGGATAAATGGAAGTGTGGGATGGATAGACCGAAATGTATTTGGAGCTGGCGAGGCCTTAGAGGTTCGCTTTAATGCCGGACTTCAATTTTATCCTTCTGCCGACAGCACGGTTACCAGTGGTGACGCAACCCGAACTCTTGAACTTGGTGGTGAAATTAGTCTGGACTTCCCCCGATGGATACTCCCTTTTAATACTGTGGGCCTGTTTCCCAAAAGAATGCAGCCCAAATCCAGAGCCTCTATTTACTATAACTTTTTGGAAAGAATAGAATTTGACCGTAACACCTTTGGAGGAAAACTATCCTATAGTTTACGCGAGTCAAGGCGTAAATCTCACAGTTTTGAGGTGGCCGACATTACTTATTCCAGAGTGTCAAATATAAATTCACAGTTCCTGCTTGCACTCTCTGATATTCAGAGAAGAGCCTTTACCAGCGAATTAATTTCCACCTTTAGATGGACCTATATTATTAATGAGCAACTTGACAGTAAATGGGCAAACCCCCGTTACCTAAAGGCTGTTATTGAGCCTGCCGGCCTTGTTCTTGCTGGCCTTGACAAATGGACTGATGTTGGAAAAACACTTGAAAACGGGTCAAGAAGCATCTTTAATGTACAGTACTTTCAATATCTAAAACTGGAGGTTGATGGCCGCTACCAATGGAATCTTGGCAAAAAGCGGGCGTGGGTAAACAGGGTTTACTCCGGCTATATTCTTCCTTATGGCAATAGCAAAATTGCCACCGACACTGGTTTTGCACGAATCCCCCCTTTCTCAAAATACTTTTACATGGGTGGTAGTAATGACCTACGTGCCTGGACACCGTATCGTTTAGGCGCTGGGGTTACACCAAATACAAACTATTCGGAAGGAAAATCGCTGGGCTTTGCTACAGGTACCTTTAAAATTTTGGTTAACTCCGAATATCGCTTTCCTATTTTCTCCCTTTTGCAAGGAGCCGTGTTTATTGATGCCGGAAACATTTGGTACTCAGGAGGATTAGAAACCGAAAAAACAGATATAAAGGCAAAAGACCTGTTAAATGAGTTTGCTGTGGGTACTGGTTTGGGCCTGCGCATGGATTTCGACTTTTTTGTAATCCGCTTTGATGTAGGTGTAAAAGTGAGGGATCCGGCTTTGGTTTCACAAAATGATGAGTGGGTAATTTTAACCCGTAACGTCCCCAAAAACTTCACCTATAACATTGCATTAGGATATCCTTTCTGATAGGTTCTAAAAAATCATAAATTTGCCGTCCTAAAATTAAACTGGTTTAATCTTATAACTTACCTCTCATGAATCTCGAAAACATTTCACAACTACTTGGTAACGATGCTGACAACCTACTCAACTTCAGCAATCCAAAAATTTCTAAAGACAGCCTGCACCTACCCGGAGGCGACTTTGTAGAACGAGCTTTTGGCCATAGCAATAGAAACCCACAGGTGCTAAGAAGCCTTCAGGCACTTTACGGAAATGGCCGTTTGGCCAATACCGGATATGTGTCTATACTTCCTGTAGATCAGGGAATAGAACACAGTGCTGGCGCATCATTTGCTCCAAACCCTATTTACTTTGATGGAGAAAACATTGTAAAACTTGCCATTGAAGGTGGCTGTAATGCAGTGGCCTCAACCTATGGTGTACTTGCCAGCGTTTCGCGCAAGTATGCACACAAAATACCTTTCATTGTAAAGATTAACCACAACGAATTGCTTACCTACCCTAATCAGGCTGATCAGGTGATGTATGGTACAGTAGAAGAAGCCTGGAATATGGGCGCAGTTGCAGTTGGTGCAACCATTTACTTTGGTTCAGATAACGCTACTCGCCAAATTCAGGAAGTAGCCATGGCCTTTGAAAGAGCTCAT
>CAXBJE010000162.1:0-7363 GCA_963975525.1 uncultured Owenweeksia sp.
ACTGATAACCAATGGCTCAAAGACCTCTTCTGCCTTATTAAGGAATTGCTTTAAATGTGGATTTTGTGAAATGTGTTTTTCTTCAAATTCAGAAATAGAATTGTACTGCTTCAACACCTTGGTTGTGGTGAGGTAGCACAGATTTACATGATCATTCTCCACTCGGGATAATCCGCAATAGCCTCCTTCAAAATTATGGAGTTGTACCAGCTCATCCGGGAAATCGGCTTTAAAGTGATGTTTGATGCCCACGTAATCTGTCTTCTGATTGAAGAACTCCCTACCCATGTTTTTATCCAGCACCGAGCGTTTACCAAAAGATCCTATGACCACTTTGGCGGTAAGGGTTTCGCCAGTTTTAAGTGTTACCTGAAATTCCTCATTCTCAAATTTCACATCAGTTGCCGTGGTCTTCAGTAAATACTCCACACCCAGCTCCTTACCTCTTTCGTACAGAAAATTATCAAAGGCATATCGGCTTATCCCAAATCCACCCATTTTCATGTTACATCCCGCAATAGCCCCAGATGGTGAACTAATCTCAAAACGATGAATGGCTTTTGGGTTTAACTTTTCAGGGAAAGCTCCAAGTCTTTCCAAATAAGGTTTTACCTCATTAGAGATGTACTCTCCACAAACCTTATGGTATGGGTATTCCTTTTTTTCAATAAGCAATACATCATATCCTCTTAGGCGCAGGTCTATGGCGTTGGTGAGGCCAGCAAGGCCGCCACCTATTATGATTATCTGGGAGGAGGTTTTCAATGATTATAAAAAGTAGAGCCTATTTCATATTAATTCACCATCCTACCCCTCAAACCCTTCCTTCTTGTGAGTTCCATCACAAAAAGGCTTATTGGCCGAATGACCACAACGGCAAAAGGTTACACGGTTTTGCCTTACTTCAGTAGTACCGTCAGGTTTTGTAATTACACAATCCGAGTGCACCATTAAAGGGCCATTTTTCAGCGCTTCAATCTTAATACTTTGATCCTTATTTTCCTTTTCATGAGCTTCGTCTTTCATGCTTAGCGCCCCCGATGGACATTGCCCTACCTGTTCCACTATTCTTTTAGAATCCACCCCTTCAGGCTGAATCCATGGCTTTTCCTTCGGTTTAAAAACTTCCGATAATCCTCGCCAACATTTCTCTGAATGTATGCAAAGGCCTGGTTTCCATTGTATCGTAACATCTCCGTTGGTGTATTCTCTTATCTTTTCCATAAAGTGGTGTTTTTTGTGGGTTGGTTAAATGTAGAGGTTTTTAACTCTTACATCTCATAGAAATAAGTAATCTCTATAAGATGAACGACCCTTAAAAAGTACAGTGAGATTTACCCGAATTCAAATATTCCATCATGCATTCTAGACAAATAACAGTTTACCTACTGACAATGAATTAGGTTTCTGTTTATGAAGGTTGTGCGAAAACCTGGTTTAACAACCATATTAAAAACTGCTGAGCAATCCAGCATCAGAACGGTTTTACTTGCCCTTAGCCAAAAATTCTACAACCCTACTATTAACCTCCTCGGCCTGATCAATTGAAAGAAAGTGACCGGCATTTTTAATGGTAGCTGCATTTACGTTGGGAATATTTTCCCTGGCCTGCTCAATGCTGCTCTCATTATTGATAAAGTCATTATCACCTATAAGAAGTATCACAGGCATAGTAAGTTTGGCCAAATCTTCATCATCAAATGGAGTCATTTCTAACAAGGATGAGCTTACCTCAGCTTCTGTGGTGGCTTTAAAATACTGGTCTATGTACAGTTGCGAAATCTTATCCACATCATTACTCAGCGCCTCTAATGATTCCCGCAAATCTTCGCGCTTTGGGCGCATGGTGTACATAATATTGGTAAGCATCTTTTTGCTTGGTGGAATCCAAATTAAGGCTTGTGCAGGGCTGAGTAAAACCAACTTCTGTACTTTCTCAGGATTTTCAATAGCAAACTGAGTGGCCAGCCAGCCCCCACGGGAGGCTCCAATAATTTCAAACTCAGTTAGGCCAAGGCATGTAAAAACCTCATTATACCAATTCATTACAGCGGGTGTGCCGGCAACATCTCCATTCATGGCCGACTTATTTACTTCCAATAAAAAGTCAATGGCATAAACACGATGGTTTTCAGAGAGTGCTTCAATATTTGGATACCACATAGTGGAACTGGCATTCATACCATGCAGCAAAACCAATGGTGGAGCATCTTCAGGACCCGTTACAATTACATGCGCATTACCATATTGGGTTAGGCAATCTATTTCTTCAAAAGGAATTTTCCAGAGGTTGAGGGCTCTATTATACAGTTGAGTATAGTTGAGGGAATCCGGACTTTTATCCAGTAAATACGCGTACTTATGTTCCTCAACCGGGGTGGTAGTTGACTCTTGATCAACAGGCCCATTGCAGCTTATAGTGGCCGTAGCCAATAGAAAGGCTAAAACTCCTCTTAAATGATAAAGCATAGTGGATGTAAAATTCTTATGGTTAAAACTTTGCGTTTAGGTGGAAGTAATGGCTAATCTACACAATGACAAAACTCCATCGTGCAATATGTTGGATAACTATAAAGCCCGAACACTCTTTTTGTTCAGCACATCAACAAAAGTGTTGGTCAATTGTCTATTGCTTATGGAACATCCACCAAAGGTTACTTTTCACAATATCCAAAACCAAAAGATTAAGGACAGCTTTATAAAGGTTCTAAACCGATATGAAGCTCTGCACAACTGCCGTGTTTCACTCAGACAAATCCCTATTAAATCTTCTACCATGCAGGCGCAGCCCGTATTTAGTTTGGGTAGCCTTTTTAGCGGAATAACACACTACAAGGTAAAATTGGCTGTTTTCGTAAGAGACAGTAAACTACTCAAGGTGACTGACCTGCCCGAAGATGTACTCACCGGCTGGTTTGCACATGAATTGGGGCATTTGGTGGATTACCGCTCTTATCACAACCTTGGAATGATAATGTTTGGACTTAAGTACATGCTTTCTGAAAAATTTAAAAGGGAAGCCGAGCATGCTGCAGACCGCGTAGCCATACAACACGGTTTCCGCGAGGAAATTATTGCTACCAAAAGGTTTATACTGGAGCATGACTTACTGGACGATATCTATAAAGAGAAAATCCGGAAATACTATATGCCTATTGAAATGGCCGAGGTATGGCAACATAAACATTTACCGGTTTCGGCCAAGCCAGATGTGGAGTTATGAGTTACTTATGAACTCCAAAAATCCCTTCATCTTTTCCTGTCCCATCACTTTTGGGGTTTTTACCTGACCACCCTTTTGCTTGCCTTGAGCTAAATAGTCATAATACACCTCTTTACCAATAGCCTTTACTGCAATCCCTTTTAGCGCCTTACTACGTGCCACGCCATAGTTTTTATTGGCTTCTTTCAACGATTTATCCAGCCTTTCGGCAAAATCCTTTTCATCAACATCTTTTTCAGAAACCACCACCCATTGGTGGATGTAATCTCCTGCATCATTTTTTACGGCAGCCACAGAGTACTCATTGATTGTATTGCCCAATTGCTCGGAAACCTCTAGAATGGCCGCATCCATTTTCTCTTCAGAAAGTTGAGAACCCACAACATTGAGGTAAAACTTGGTGCGGCCGGTAATCACAATTTCATGGGGATTGAGGTTGGTGAATTTGACAACATCTCCAATTTGATAACGCCAGGCACCGGCACAGGTACTAACAATCATAACATAGTCCTGATCTTTCTTTACATCTGCTATAGTGTGTATTTCAGGATTTTCAAGAAGGTTTCCGAATTCATCTACTCCCCTTTCATCAAAAGGAATAAACTCATAAAAGTAGCCATGAGACAGCGCCAACTCCATATCAAGTGTATTGGGCTTGGCTGTGTAAGAGAAAAAACCTTCAGATGCCAGGTAGGTGTCAATAATTGTTATTGGCTTACCGGATATAGCCTCAAAATCCTTGCGATAGGTTTCAAAGGCCACTCCACCTGTGGCATATACTGTAAGGTTGGGCCACAGTTGATGGATGTTTTCCACCTTATTGTACTTTATAACCTCCTTTAGCATAAGCAATACCCACGAAGGAATACCGGCTATGGCTCCAATATTCCAGTTGGGTGCCTCCTCAGCAATTCTGCGCACACGCTCATCCCAATCGGTAATGGCGGCAATTTCCTTTCCGGGACGATAAAACACATCATACCAACCGGGGAAGTTGCTCACATTTATTCCGCTTATCTCCCCTTCCAGGTGTCCTTGCTCATTTTTACTGAGATTGGCGCTGCTACTCAGCATCAGTATTTCACTTTCAAAAAGTTCTTCAGGAAAATCGAAGTTGGGCACCGAGCGAATAAGTGAAGTGCCAACACTACGCATACTTTGTAAAAACTCCTCAGTAATGGGAATACGTTTAGACTCTTTACCCGTGGTTCCGCTGCTCAAAGCAAAAAACTCAGGTTTGCCAGGCCATGTAATATCCGGATGTTCCTGCTGTTTTACCCACCACTCATCGTGCATTTTATGGTAATCAAAAATGGGCACTTCCTTTTGAAATGCCGCAATCGCATCTTCAGCCTCAAGAATTTCCGCAAAACCAAAGTATTTACCAAAAGCCGTGTTTTTTGCTTTCTTCAGTAGCTCCCTTAGTTGTTTTTCTTGCTGTGCACCAGCCTCATCCGGCTCAAATCTCAATTTTTGATTTATCTCAATTCCCTTTTTTACAAGGACTCCAAGTATGGACATATTTCAAATGTTGTTTTGGTATAAAAGAAGCTTAATTCATACAAAGCTTCATACCTCACCAATAACTTATGAAAGAGATATAAGTTCAGGTCAATTTAAATTTTAATGATGCGCAAGATTTGCCTTAAAAAGTTACCCTATAGCTGAGCGTTGGAAAAATGGACCACTGGTAACCATAACCAAGACTCTGGGTCGCTTCATCATAGTAGCTATAAACCACCGCCTGATTATTAGTCAAATTTTGAATGTCGATTTTCCACTCCGTGGTAACCTTTTTATGATTTCTCCTGATACCCACGGAAAGATCCCATTTAAAAATATCATCACCTTTTACGCTATACGGATTGTCATCATCTAGAACAGTGGTATTATCAGCAATGGATGCCTCTAAATCTACCGGGGTGTAAGGTTTACCACCGATAAGCGCCATGCGAGTATTAACCAGCAGCACTCGATTCTTTTCTGATTTTCCAATTTTAAACTCCTTCCCGGCAAGGGCATTTACCACATAAGTACCATCAAAGGCCGAGTTGCGCACTACACCATCCTTTGCCGTGTATAAAGACTTGTAGAGAGATGCTGTACCCATATAGTAAAATCCATGATGCAGATATTGCTCAAGGGTAAGCTCTAATCCATAATTTCTTCCTGTACCGTCATTCACTAAACTTTCTGTGGTATAGCCACTGGTGGAGTTTAGGATGGATTCATAACTGTTTGGCTCATTTACTACAGGCACATTATACAGATGTTGATAATACGTTTCCAGTTTCAGGTGGGTGTAATCTCCCAACATGTGCCCATAGCCCATTACAAAGTGAGCCGCCTTTGACATGCCCAAATTGGTATTTGGAGTTGTATGGCTACCATCATCCTGTGGCTGCCTCGCCAGATAAATAGCCACACTCTCCAGTTTACTATGCATACCAGCACCAACAGTAAAGGTTTGCCTTTCGTTGATTTTCCACTCCCCTGCTAGCCTTGGTTCAATGGCAAAATCATCGTTTAGCATAAACTGTAAATAATGTACTCCGCCTACTATGGAGAAACGCTCATTAAGCCTGTGCTTCAATTCCACAAAGCTTTGAATACTGGCTGAGCTGCCATCCTGTGCCAACAATGTTTCCAGGCGGTTTCTGTCATCATTAAAATTTTTGCTCTGCATGTTGTACCCCAAATGATTATAGGTAAAACCTACCTTCAACTTGTTTCGGGCATTAGCCTTATAATGTAAAATGCTGGTAGCCGAAACCATGGATTTTACAAAATCTTCGGTGTAGTCATCATAAAACCCACCCGCCTTATCATCTTTCATATAAGTGAATTCTGAGATGGTTCCAGAACCTGTGAGTGAAGTTTGCAGATATGTTTTGTTATTGATTAAATAAGTATGCTTTATACTCGTGGCCCCAAGTTTTGAGGCCATTTCGCCTTTGCCAATTAGTGTAGCCACATCATCTTCGGCTACATCCTCAAAGCTAATTCCACTTATCCCGCCAAGGCCAAAAATGGAAACACTGTGTTTGCTATTTATCGGAAGTAACACTTTGAAGGAAGCATCCTGATACTTGGGAACACCATCAAAATCTACTATACCTGCAGCATCAAGCAACGCCAAAGAAGAGTAGCGATAGTTAGCTAAATAAGAACCATTATAGTTTTTGCTAAAAGGCCCTTCGGCTGTAAAGTCCATTCCCAGTGTACTGGCCTGAAAGGAATACTCCCTTTCCTGATTGTTACCTGTGCGGAGTTTCATGTCAAAAACTCCCGAAAGGGCATTACCATATTGTGGAGCAAACGCTCCAGTATAAAAATCAGAATTACCCAGCATGGAGCTATTTAGTGCGTTTATCGGACCGCCAGTACCACCCTCATCCGAAAAGTGGTTTGGGTTGGGAATTTCCACTCCTTCCAATCGCCAAAGGATGCCTCTGGGAGAATTTCCTCTAACAATAATATCGTTGTTCCCTTCTGGGTCATTGGCCACTCCTGCAAAGGCTGACACCATACGTGCAGGGTCATCAATGGCACCGGCATAGCGCTTGGTTTCGTCCACCGAAAAGGTTCGTGCGCTCACCACAGCCATCTCATTTATAGGCATGGCTTTGTTGGTACCATCAGTTACCACCACTTCTTCAAGGTTGTTTAGCGCTTCGGTTAACTCCACATTCAGTACCAATAGGTTGGGAAGGTTTTTCTCTTCATATCCAATAAAGGTTATTTGAAGATTTACACGCCCTACAGGCACATTTTCGATTCTAAAAACACCTTCACCATCGGTGGTAGCGCCTTGCCCTGTGGAGAGAACTATCACATTTGCTCCGGGCAGCGGCATTCGGGTGTCATAGTCAATTACGGTACCTCTAATGGTTTGGGTTACCTGTTGTGCCCTTGTCGGGAGATACATAAGGACAGTAAGGATGAAAATGGAAAGTTTTAAGATTGGTTTCATTTTTATGTTTGTTTGGTAGTAGGACAACTCAGAAATGGGTTACCCCTACTCACAGGGAGAAAAAGTTTAATGTTGAATGCTGGATGTCTCGGAAAGAGGAATAGCTGTATTCGTGAAGACCTTCCCGAGTGGGTTAATATTTAAAGCCAAAACACCACAATTGACAT
>CAXBJE010000163.1:0-7333 GCA_963975525.1 uncultured Owenweeksia sp.
TAATTACGGCTATGGAATTGGGTAAGCGCAGGAGACAATCAGAAGCACTGGACCGGAAAAAAATTGTGAGTAGCGCCCAGGCCTTTGAAATTATGCAACCCATTATTGGTGATTTACCTCATGAGGAATTTTGGGTAGTTTATTTAAGTACCTCTAATAAAGTGCTAAAGTCAAGTTGCGTAAGTAAAGGCGGCCTTGCTGGTACTTTGGCCGATGTACGCATGATTTTTAAGGAGGGCATTACCCTAAACGCTGTGGCTTGTGTATTGGCGCATAATCATCCGTCAGGAGACCCTAAGCCAAGTCCGTCAGATATAATGCTTACCAAAAAGATGGTGGAGGCTGGTGACATTATGGACATCAAAATAATGGACCACCTCATTATTACTGAGCATGAGTATTACAGCTTTGCGGATGATGGGAGGATGTAGTTGGAATTTTTTTAACTTTTAAATCGGAAATGATGCATTTACAGAAATATTTAGGTTTTCAAAACTTACTTCAATGCAATCTAGTGATAAGTTGTTAATGATTGAAGAGGCACCAATTTGTCTAGTTCAAATGATCGACTAACTACATTCTTTATTTTGTAAATCAGGAGTTAGTTGCAAAGGCTTCACAATAAACTAAACTAGTAATTCCTGTTCTTCTCTTTCATCCTCTGTAGGCATGGGGTGAACGATTGAGTTATTGTCAGCCAAGATTCCGAGAGGTTGATAAAACATGGGGTGAATAACTAATGTATCATTATTATTTATAGTAATTACGTCCTTTATTTGGTATTCGAATTTTGCTTTGATTAAGGATTTCTTCTCTAATAGAGCCTCTTCACTCTTCAAAACACCTATTATACCACATTCAAGAAATAATCTAGTGGCTCTTTCTCGATCCATATTATTTCTTTTTATCAAGTCAGAGGATTCCTTTAGTTTTAAATGGATGTCGTTTAACTTCAGTATGTTGATTGAGTTTTTGAAAGTCTTCATGATGATTTTATCGGCATCTGGAAAAATGTCTTTATAGATATCATAGGCCTCTTCTGTTAAAACCTCCAATTTTATGTTTACTCCTTCCTTTATACAAATTTCACTAACATTATTAATTGGGATATTATTTTTTTTTGCTAAAGTGAGTAGGATATTAAACATCTGGATGATTTGTCTAGGTTTCTTTTGAGTATGTCCTATGATATACGACATAGTATCAAAGCTTATGCCGCTGAAGGTCTCAATTCGAAGAGGGAAGATTTCGGATAGAAAATTCTTTGCTTTTTTAAAGTCATCCAGTTCTCTAAATCCGTATTTGCCATTTGGCACTCCAGACTCATGAAGCATATTATAGTATCTTTTCGCTATAAGACTTATGATATCCTTGTAGCGCCACATAATAAAATGAGTTTTGCCCACAGTTTTACCCTTGTTCTCTGTGGTGAAATGTGGATACATTTCAGATGGAAATGCTACTTTGGCGTAGATTCTAGTTTTTGGTGCTCGAGCATAAACATCCAAGACGGCTTCCATAAGGGCGGAAACAACAACATCAGATTTTTCATCGTCATATTTGTAGGTTTCTTTTGAATCAATAAGAATAATTACGTTCCTTACTGTTTGGCTTAAAAAGGTCATCAATTCTTTTCGAGCCTCCTTGAAGGTAGGGGTAAAAAGACCTCTCATAGTTCTTGTTACCGCCAATGTCACTTTAACAGGATTATAATCAATTTGATTAAGTTCATTTTCAAGGGTATTCCAAGCTATCAATAAGGGTGACTCAAGATCAAAATCATGCTCATCGGGTAATAGGTTTTGAGAATCAAGAAATTTATAAACTTTTTTGAGTGATTCTGACGAACTTCCATTGACCACCTCTTTGCGACATACCGCAATCATGGCGGAGGTTGAGATAATCCAATCCCACTTATCCTTAATCATATCTCTTAGCTCGTCTCGAGAAGAGTTTGAAAATGCCTCACCTCTTATACTACTAGTTAATTTGGGAAAAATTTCTTCTTGGAGGATTATTTTTGAATAAGAGTAACTAAGATTTTTATTTTTTGAAATTTCATAATCTAGCATTCGCATCATTGCTGTTTTACCTGTGCCACGTCTACCTAATATGAATAATGCAGATTTCTCCTTGAAAATATCATAGCTTTCTGTATGTACAAATGTGTGATAAGATTGGCTTAGGTCATGAACCCATTCTATTTTTGCATCAGCATCTCCAAATTGTTTTCTAGGAAACAAATTGCCATTATATAGTTTGTAAGATTGCTCAGAACGCGCAGTACTAATGAAGTTTCTGGTCATGTTTAAAATAAGTTTGGTTGTTTCGCTAATATATAAAGAACTTCTAGTTAATCAGAAATGTGGATATTACTTTCTACACTTTTTGAACTCTATATTTGCCCCATGTTACTGGTTTACTCCGAAAAAATTACACCCCGCTTCCGCTATATAGCGCGTTTGCTGCTCCGCGACTTGCTGGGGCAAGAGCTTCGTTTTACCAGTGATTTGGAAGAGTACCTTCAAACCACGCTTCCTAAAATCAATTATTCAAAAAATCCGCTGCAAAGCGGCATTTTTATTCAGGCCTCCAACCTATTGTTTGAAACGGATATTTTTCAGCAAGAGTTTCAGGTTTCTAAAATGGAGGATATCACCATATTTTTTCTTTCGGGTAAACATTCTGTACTGCCGTTTGATCCCTTTGCAGCTTCATTTTTTTTGGTGAGCCGCTATGAAGAGTACATGCCTTTTATTGCTGATGAGCACAATCGCTTTTCGGCCAAAGAGAGCTTTATGTTTAAAGAGGGGGTTTTGGATCAACCGCTGGTAAATCAATATGCCGAATTGCTGGGTGATGTATTGGAGAAGTTTAACCCCGGAATTGAGATAAAAAAGCGCGAGTACAAGTTTATAAATACCGTTGATATTGATAATGCGTATGCTTATCTAGGTAAAGGCCTGGTGCGAAATGCCGGTGCCTATGCTAAGGATTTATTGAATTTACGTTTTGGTGAAATGGCCGACCGCACCCGTACATTTTTAGGGATGATGAAAGATCCTTATGAAACCTTTGAGTATCAGTTGAGCTTACAAGAAAAGTACGGGTATGAAAGTATCTACTTTGCGTTGTTTAGCAAACTGGGACAATACGACCGAAGCCTGACTATGCATAGCAACAGGCTGCACAAATACCTTAAGGGCATTAATGATTTTTCGGAAGTAGCCATTCATCCATCCTACCGCTCTAATGAGCACATAAGTATTTTGGAAGAGGAGCTGCATCGGCTGGAAGATGTATTGAATATAGACGTTACCAAAAGCCGCCAGCACTTTTTAAAACTGTCTTTCCCAGAAACTTACCGAAACCTCATTGCTCTTGAAATAACCGATGATTACACTATGGGTTTTGCAGCCGAATCTGGCTTTAGGGCGGGCATTTGTACGCCCTTTAGGTTTTATGATTTGGAGTATGAAACTGAAACTCCGTTAATCGTTCATCCCTTTGCCTTTATGGATGGCACCTACATTTATTATAAAGGGGTTTCACCTAAAGAGGCCTGGAAGGACATTGAAAAATACATAGCCACGTATAGAAAGTATGGTGGAGAGTTTATCCCCATTTGGCACAACCGCATTTTTAGTGAGCGCGAGCCTGAGTGGAAAGGTTGGAACCACATCTTTGAAAAAATGGTAAAGGCCGCGGTATGATAAAGTATATGCAGCATCATACTATTGATCGGGCCAAGTACGACCATTGTGTGATGATGGATAAACGGGGGTTGGTTTATGGTTTTAGCTGGTATTTAGATACCGTGGCCGAAAGCTGGGATGCCCTGGTACTGAATGATTATGATGCCGTATGGCCGCTTCCCGTAAGGAGCAAATTTGGTTTTAAATATTTCTTTCGCCCTTATGCGGTACAACAACTGGGTATTTTCTCTAAAATTGAATTGACGGAAGGTTCCAAGCTGGATTTTGTAAAACTCCTCCAAAAGCATTCATCCTATGCTGATGTTTACCTTAATGAGGAGCAGCTGGTAGGTTTGAAATCATTTAAACACATCAAGTCAGATCTTAATACAAACTTCACTCTCAATTTAAACCGCAGTTACAGAGAGGTTTATCAAGGATATAAGTCCAACACCAAACGGAATATTAAAAAAGCGGATGGCAACAAACTGACCATCTTTGAGCATGATGGCCCTGATGTACTGATTAATCTTTTCAGGGCTGGTAAGGGAGCCAATTTGAATTTGGATGAGGAGTTTTACCGCGTAATGAAAAAGGCCATGTTTCAATGTCTGCATAAGGGTGTTGGTAAACTGTGGACGGTGTATGGGCCGCATAATCAGGTTTGTGCCGGTGCTTTTTTTGTGGAGACGGAAAAACGTTCTACCCTGTTATTTACCGGGCAAACAGAAATTGGAAGAAACATGCAAGCCATGTTTTACCTTATTAATGAGTATATAATTTTGCGGAGTGGAAAACCCATGACACTGGACTTTGAAGGCAGTAACTTAAAAAGTCTGGCGCGTTTTTATGAGGGTTTTGGCCCAAGCCATTTGTACTACCAAAGGTTAAAATACAATGGCCTGCCGCTTCCGCTAAAATGGCTTAAGAAATAAGCATGTCTAAAAAATACGAACACCTTTTTTTTGATCTGGATCATACACTTTGGGATTTTGAGTCAAACTCAAGAATTACCCTGGAGGAGATGTATGCCCGCTACCAAATGGAGCAAGCCACCGGGGCAAATGCCGAGGCCTTTTATAAAACCTATATCGAAATCAATAATCAAAAGTGGAAGCTCTATTCGGTGGGTAAAATCACCAAGGAAGAATTAAGAGCTCAGCGTTTTCCGGATACCTTTAAAACCTTTGGCTACAATGATCCGGACTTCTTTAAAACTTTTGAGGAGGAGTATATTGATACCTGCCCGCATCAAACCCAGCTAATGCCAGGTACGGTAGAGGTTTTAGACTATTTAAAAGGTAAATATGAGCTCCATATTATTACCAACGGCTTTATGGAATCTCAGGACACTAAAATGACCAAGAGTGGTATTGGGCCTTATTTCAAAAATGTATTTTCATCCGAGATGATTGGGGTGAACAAACCTGCCCCACAAATTTTTCATGAATCACTAAAAAGGGCAGGGGCCGGATTTCATCATTCTATTATGATTGGAGATAATCTACAGGCTGATGTTGTTGGAGCGCAGGCCGCAGGTATGGATCAGGTGTATTATAACCCGGAACAAAAACCACATTCAGAGAAACCTACTTTTGAGGTTTCTCACCTGCTTCAGTTGAAGTCTTTCCTATAGTTATCACCTGCAATACATCGTATCGCAATACAGTATAATCCATTTGGGCACTGGTTTTATCTAGTTCTCCCGCAATCTCGGCACGAATAAGGTCACCACTTTTTACTCCGGGTAATATGGGGTCTCCTTTTGTGGCTTTGGTGCCAAAGTGAAAGCGTGCTAGAATTTCGGTATTAACCACAAGGTTAAATTTATTGGAGGTATCCACTTTTGTGATGTAAATAACGGCCAAATTGCTATTGCCTTCCAATACGCCAACAACGCGTGCCGTAACCATCACCGGCTCAATTTTGGTCATCTTCATTTGCTGAGAATATCCCGCAAAGGCAACCAATAGCAATAATAGAGTGAAGCTTTTTTTAAACATAGATTTTTCTTGTTGAGATCAAAGGTGCAAAAGAAATCTTTAATCATAAATTAAACCATACTAAAAAAGTAAAGTCTTTGATATGTACTATATTTACTTTCAGTCAGTTATGTAAAATATGAAAATCTTTGTTTCTATAGTATTGACTTTCTTATTACTAGCTTGTAGCAAGATAGAAATTGAGAAGGTAGAAAATAACTCGCCACCGCACGAACAAATAGTTACCGCTCAAATGAGAGAGGGTTATGTAAACCGTCTTTACATCACTTTGGTAGGCAGAAAAGCTACTTCAACAGAGTTTGATGCGGGTCTTGTTTTATTGGGTGATAAGGCTCTGGAGGAAGACCGGGCCAATCTGGTTGATCAAATCTTATCACTACCAGAGTACAATAAGGAATTGTACGCAGTGGTTCGTGGAGATTATCTGGAATCTGTGGATACGGCTCTTATTAAAAGAGATTATCAGCAGGCTGTGGATGCCCTGAAAACCGCAACTGGCGGAGCAAGGGAATATTGGTTGATTGTGGAGAAGACCTTAAAGAAGTTAGTGGAGATTCCCACTTTACTGGATCAAAATCAGATCGACATTATTGAAATCCATCGAAGGGCAGTGTACAATCCGTATTATGATGACATCAATATGGGCACAGAGAATTTTGTTGTGGCCACATTTCAGAATTTCCTGTTTCGCTACCCCACGGGTGTTGAGCTGGAGAATGGAAAACTGATGGTAGATGGGTATCCGGCTTCATTATTCTTGAAGGGAGGTACTTCCAAGGAAGACTTCATTCAAATATTTTTTGATACTGATGATTATTTTGAAGGGCAGGTGATAAATCTGTACCGCAAATACTTATTTGACAATCCGGCTACAGCCGAGATGGTGACACTTACAAAGGAATTTGAGGCAAGCAAAGATTACAAGCAATTGCAAATAAACATACTGAGCAGTGATGACTACTTCTTTAATTAAAATGTGGAGGCCATTTGGGCTGCTGGTTTTGGGCATTGTGCTTTCAACTTCGTGCAAAAAGGATGTGATAACTCAATATCAGATTCGGGATGTGGCCCTTTATTCCAGCGCAAGCGAAAAGAAAAACCTGAAATCAGACGAGCAGTTTATCTCTATTATGTACACGGATGTTTTTGAGAAAAGCATTACCAATGAGCAGCTTTTGAGCATGAATAAGGCCTATACCTCTATAGGGGATAAATCGCTAATTATTGACATTTTGATTAAAAGCGTATTGGCCGATCAATCAGCTAAAATTCCCACTATGGTGGAGATGCGGACAGACCCCTCAACCTTTGTACAGGAAACCTACAAACGTTTTTTGGTAAGGCTGCCAACCAAGCAAGAGGAGTGGTTTTTAACAAATCAGATAGCTAACAACAATAAGTTGGAGCCCATTGATATTTACTACGCAGTGCTCACCAGTGACGAATACCGCTACTATTAAAATCAACTAGTCATGAACAGAAGGCAGTTTTTAAGAAAATCAGGATTGGCCACAGCAGGAGCGTTTGCCTTACCCTACATTTTGCCTGGCGGCACTTTGTTTGCGCCAACCGGTGCCCGTAAAGCCAACCATGTAGTGTTTTGCCTTTTTGCCGGAGGGATTCGTAACCGCGAGA
>CAXBJE010000164.1:0-7307 GCA_963975525.1 uncultured Owenweeksia sp.
GCAAATCTTCTTCAATTCTACATATACATTAACACACTTCAACAGTTCACTCCAATAGTAAGCTGTGTCGTTAATTCCGGTGTTGATGAAGAAGTGAAGCATCTTCAGCTCAAACTTCTTATTGTGTTGAATTTGCTCTTTGTAGTAGGGTACAATATCCTTGTAACCAATTCCAAGCCTGGAGGTATAGAACTCAAACTTTGGCTCTTCTTCCGAAGCAATTCGGATACCCACCTTAGTTGGGTTCTTAAAGTTTTGGTCAAAGAGATCAAGTTCATTCTTGTTATCAATAACAGGAATAATGTTGGAGAACCCATCATTTATCAGCCTGGCAATGTTGTCGATATATTGATTTCGCTTAAACCCGTTGCAAATAATAAATTGATCCTTGGTAAGCTTACCACTTTCGTAGAGGCTCTCAACAATATTAATATCAAAGGCACTGGATGTTTCAATGTGTATGTTGTTCTTCAGGGCCTCTTCAAGCACAAAAGAAAAGTGCGAACTCTTGGTACAATAACAGTAATGGTACTGCCCCTGGTACTCTGCTTTGGCCATAGCCACATTAAACATACGCTTGGCCCTTTGTATTTGTGAACTGATTTTTGGCAAATAAGTAACCTTAAGTGGCGTACCGTATTGCTTAATAATGTCCATCAAATAAACACCGTTCCACGTAAGTGTACCGTCTTCATCAAGGGCAAATTCTTCCTGAGGCCAATCAAAGGTTTGATCTATAAGGTCAAAATATTTATTTCTCATCCTGCTGGTTTAAGTGAAAATCCAAGTGGGTTACTTCTCGAAATTTTTCGCAAAGTAAATCACTTACATATTACAACAACGTTAAGAAGAAAAGTTTTTAGAAGAATGGAATATCTACAGGGCGGTCTCTCATCCAACCAGTTATACTGTAGCGGTCTTTTTCTGTTACAAGCACTTCATGTTCAACCGTATCACTTCTAAAAATGGCTAAACGGCCTGCAAGTGGCTCTATGTCCAGGTTTCCATTTGGTCGGTAAAGGCGCAGCTCGCCACCATCTCCGAGTTGCCAATTTGTATTTAGATAAAATGCAAAGGAGATTTTACGGTTGTTGGTGCTTTTAAACTGATCGAGGTGTTTTTCGTAAAAAGTGCCGGGAGGATAAATAGCGTAATGGCACTCTAGGTCCTTTAAACTGAGAAATAGCAATCGGTTCAGCGAAGCCATTAGGTTTTCCACTCCACGTAAAAAAACCATTGTAGCTGGCCGGGCGTCCTCCTCATAAATCCATTTTACATAATCACCGCGTATTTCTTTATCTACTGTAAAGAGATGTGCGTTGCCAATACCCGCTTTATGAAAATTATCCTCATCACGGTGAAAAGCAATGGCCTCCAGTAGCTCATCAATCAGCTCTGGCGAAGCAAAATCGTCTATCACACAGAACTCCTGTTTCGCAAGGCTGTCGGCTACTTTTTCGAGTTGAGATTCGGTGAGGTTTATTTCTTTCAACGGGAAGGATTTTATGCACGCAAAGCCGCAAAAAACGCCATGTCAACTTTGCGCTCTTTGCGGCTTTGCGTGATATATACTGAGAAAAATTTAAATTACTTTCAGCTCCTTACCAACTTTGGTAAATGCCTCAACTGCCTTGTCTAAATGGGTACGCTCATGCCCGGCACTAAGCTGTACGCGGATGCGCGCCTGACCTTTGGGTACCACAGGATAGAAAAAACCGATTACATAGATGCCTTCCTCCAATAGTTTGTTGGCAAACTTCTGCGAAAGCGCAGCATCATATAACATTATAGGTACAATGGCCGAGTCTCCATCTTTAATATCAAAGCCGGCTGATTTTATTTTATCCTTGAAGTAAGAAACATTGTCCATTAGCTTGTCGCGAAGACTGGTAGAACCCTCCAGCAGCTCCAGCACTTTTATAGAAGCTCCAACTATAGCAGGAGCCAAAGAGTTGGAAAACAAATAAGGGCGTGAACGCTGACGTAGCATTTCAATAACTTCCTTTTTACCAGTGGTAAATCCACCCATGGCACCACCAAGGGCCTTGCCCAAGGTTCCGGTAATAATATCAACGCGGCCCATGGCATTGCAAAGCTCGTGTGTTCCTCTTCCGGTTTTTCCGATAAATCCTGTGGAGTGGCATTCGTCTACCATTACCAGGGCATCATACTTTTCGGCAAGGTCACAGATTTTATCAATTTGTGCTACATAGCCATCCATGGAGAATACGCCATCGGTAACAATAATTTTGAAGCGGGCCGTTTTAGAAGCCTCCTGTAGTTGAGCCTCCAAATCTGCCATGTCATTATTATTATAGCGGAAACGCTGGGCCTTACAAAGTCTTACTCCATCAATAATAGAGGCGTGGTTAAGAGAATCTGAAATGATAGCATCCTCCGCTGAAAGCAATGGCTCAAAAACACCTCCATTGGCGTCAAAAGCTGCAGCATAAAGAATGGTGTCTTCCATTCCCAAAAAGTCGGCAATCTTCTTTTCCAGCGTTTTGTGGATGTCCTGCGTACCACAGATAAAGCGAACGGAAGACATTCCGAAGCCATGCGTATCTAAGGTGTCTTTAGCGGCTTGTATAACTTCTGGATGTGAGGATAAGCCCAGATAATTGTTTGAACAAAAGTTCAAAACTGTTTTGCCATTTACGGTGATTTCCGCGCCCTGCTCGCCTTGTATTACACGCTCACTTTTATATAGGCCATCAGCCTTTATACTTTCTAGTTCCTGCTGTAGGTGTTGCTGTAGTTTCCCAATCATGGTTATACTTTTTTGGTGGAAGGCAAATATAGGAAGGTGAAGCGTATGCATTGATACGATAAGTGCCCGACCATATCTACCTATTTTTGACAATTAAATGTACCACCTGTCTTCCTTAATTTCGCCATATGCCAAGCACTAATCACCAAAAAGCCATTAAAGCTACCTACTTCAGCATTGCGGGTAATTCGGCTTTGGCGGTCATTAAGTTTTTCACCGGTTTTTTTGGTAATTCCTATGCGCTTATTGCAGATGCGATAGAATCCACTTCTGATATTTTTTCGTCATTATTAGTCTTGATAGGTCTTCGTTTTGCTAACAAACCACCTGATGAAGATCACCCTTATGGGCATGGCCGTGCAGAGCCGCTCATCACATTTGTGGTGGTTGGGTTTTTGGTGGCCTCAGCCACAATAATTGCCTACGAAAGCATCGAACACATTCAAACTCCTCATAAAACACCAGCCTCATACACCCTAATTGTTTTGGCTATAATTATTGTTGCCAAGGAAATTTTTTATCGGATAGTTAAAAAAAGAGGAGAAGAAACACATAGTACGGCAGTAACTGCGGATGCCTGGCACCACCGCAGTGATGCAATCACTTCGCTTGCAGCCTTTATCGGTATTTCTGTAGCATTGTTTATGGGACCTGGCTACGAAAGTGCTGATGATTGGGCAGCACTTTTTGCTTCAGGGTTTATCTTATTTAATGCTTACAGGATATTGCGGCCTGCATTAGGAGAAATAATGGAGGAACATCGTTATGATGATTTAGTAAAAGAAATCCGTATCACTTCGGCAGAGGTTTCTGGGGTTATTACAACTGAAAAGTGCTTTGTGCGCAAAATGGGCATGACCTTCCATGTGGACTTACACGCTATAGTAGACGCAGAAGTTACCGTACGCGAGGGCCATAAAATTGCCCACCGCCTTAAGGACCACCTGATGGCCACAAAGCCAGAACTTGTGGATGTGCATATTCACATTGAGCCTAATGACCCCGAAGAAATGCCTTGAGAATTTTTATAAAAAAAGCCAACCACTTTTCAGCGATTGGCTTTTTAAGGAAATCAAAAATTTACTTAGAACTTATTCAGCTTTTGAATAACAGCTTGTTCATCTCTATTGTAAACTTTCACCAGATAAGAGCCCGCAGGAAGGCCGTCTACAGAAATTCTGTCTGAAGGATTCAACTGTTGAGAAACCACTTTACCCGCAGCATCCATAATCTCAACTTTTAGTACTTCCGTGTTTGAGGTCAAATCAAAATAAGTAGTAGCTGGGTTTGGGAACAAGGCCAATTCGAAGGCTGGGGTTTCATTTAGGCCAACAGGTGAGCTAGTGTTCTCAAAATACAGCATAATACCGGGATCTTGACCGACCAGCAAATCCATATCACCATCATCATCCAAATCTGCGAAAGCTAAAAAAGCATAATACACATTTAAAGTCAGTCCAAAATAGTTAGTTACAGGAATATCAAAAGAAGGGGCGGTTTTACTTCCTTTATTTTTAAAGTACATAATTGTACCAAAGTCCTCAACTACCAACAGATCCATGTCACCATCCTTATCCAAGTCTGCAAACCCTGGTAAGGCAAAATTGTAAACGCTTCTTAAGCCAAATGGATTAGTAACAGGAGCGGCAAACATAGGAGCAGTTTTGCTTCCTATGTTTTGGTAGTATTCCATAGCACCGCCAACTACCCCTACTAGCATATCAAGATCACCATCATTATCCAAATCAACAAAGGTTAAATCCGAATAGGAACCTGTTGCAACCAGGCCCATTGGGTTTAGCACTAAAGAATCAAACTGGGGGACTGTTTTTGAGCCCGAGTTTTTTTGGTATCTAAAATCCCCACTGTATGGGTCACCGGCCATGATATCCAAATCACCATCACCATCCAAATCTACCAAAGCGGTCATTGATAGGTACTTAGTTGGCCAGGGTAAACTAATGCCGAATGGATCAGTAATTGGAGACGCAAATTGTGGCGTAGTTTTAGTCCCGATGTTTTTAAAGTATTGTACTACCCCATATCCTTCAGTAACCAAAAGGTCTAAATCTCCATCATTATCCAAATCTCCGAAAGTGGGAACTGCATTAAGAGCTGTATTAACCAATCCAAAGGGATTGGTCACCGGGGCTGCAAAACTTTGCCCCTGTACAGTACTGTCAAGCGAAAACCCCAATACCACCGCAAGGCTACCGAGAATACGGCTAACTTCCCTTGTGGACATGAAGAACCGCACCTCTAGCAATAGCTGCTTTATTTGGGCAATAAGGTTCTGGGCTTTTTGGGATAAACCTCCTATGGGAATAGTAAGTACTGTATTGAGCTGTGCTACGAGTTGTTTAAGCTGTTTACGCTTTTGGCTAATGGTTGGTTTGGACATGTTAGTTGGTTATTGGTTTAGGACAAGATAAGACTAAAACAGACAAATAACTAAAAAACATTGTCAGCAATTTCATAAAGCCAACCACTTTGCAGCGATTGGCTTTTTAAGGAAATCAAAAATTTAGTTAGAACTTATTCAACTTCTGAATAACAGCTTGTTCATCTCTATTGTAAACCTTCACCAAGTAGGTGCCTGCAGGAAGTCCATCTACAGAAATTCTGTTTGAAGGATTCAACTGTTGAGAAACAACTTTACCCGCAGCATCCATAATTTCAACTTTTAGTACTTCCGTATTTGAAGTCAAATCAAAATAAGTGGTGGCAGGGTTTGGGTACATGGCCATTTCGAAGGCCGGGGTTTCACTTAAACCTACGCCAGGACTGGTGTTTTTATAATATTGAAGTACTCCATAATACTCCCCTACCATCAAGTCCATATCTCCATCATTATCTAAATCGCCAAAAGCCAAAAAAGCAAAATAATTACTGGCCGTTAAACTGAATGGGTTGGCAGAAGGAGCCGCAAAAGTGGGAGCTGTTTTAGTACCATTGTTTTTAAAGTACTGCATATTGCCATAGTATTCTCCAACCAACAAGTCCAAATCACCATCATTATCTAAATCAGCAAACGCAGGCGATCCGAAGTAATAAACATTGCTGAGTCCAAAGGGGTTTGATACCGGAGCCGCAAATGATGGTGCAGTTTTGCTTCCAATGTTTTGATAATATGCCAAAACACCACCATAAACTCCTGCCAACATATCCAAATCTCCATCTCCATCCAAATCTGCAAATGAGGGAAATGCAAAGTATCCGGTAGCCGAAAGGCCCATTGGGTTTAATACGGCAGCATCAAATTGAGGAGCGGTTTTGGTACCTGAATTTTTAAGATACTTGAAATTTCCACCGTAAATGTCACCGGCCATTATATCCAAATCTCCGTCTCCATCAATATCTACCAGCACAGCCGTAGAGGCATATGGAGTTGGTAAACTAATTCCAAAAGGGTCAGGAATTGGAGCTGCAAACTGAGGAGCGGTTTTGGTTCCGGTGTTTTTAAAGTATTGCATTACACCGTATTCCTCTCCCACCAAAAGATCTAAATCACCATCACCGTCTAAGTCTCCAAGCGTAGGAAAGGCATAGGATGCCAAAGTATCAATACCAAAAGGTTTGGCTACAGGCGCTCCAAATGATTGAGCACTTACACTTTGGGTAGCCGCAATTCCGAAGAAAATAGCCACCGCTCCTAAAGCCTTTTTAAGGTCATTAACTGAAACGGCCTGCTTTAGTTCGTTCAACAGAGTTTTGATTTTAGAAATCAGTTTCTGTATATAGTCCTGGTTCTCCTGTTTTTCAAGGAGTGCTGTGTGCAACTTATCTGAAAGCTGCTTCAACTGTCTTTTTTTGCGTGAGTACGCCAGTGTTGCCATTGAGGTGTTTATTAATTATTAATTAGTCGAAACGGCCCAGTAAGTAGTGCCGGGTATCATTAATCCACTATAGTGGTCATCTGTCATGGTATTCAAAATATTTGGTCTGCGCTTTCCAGCGATAGCATGCACATCATAAATTTCATCAACGGAAGTTTGATACGTGATTTGCCCCGCAATACTTCCCGTTGGTAAATGGACGATTAATATACCACTTTGGTTGGCTTTCTCTGCAAAAGGCAGTTTGGCAAAGGTGCTGGAGTTTTTACGCAGCTTGGAAAGGCCAATAAAAAGGTATTCTTCAACCAGCGACATGCCTCTTACAAAACCGTCATACTTCATAATTACATCGTACTTACTTGTGGCCTTATCAATTCTGGCCAATTCTCCAGTTGCAGATAAAAGCACGTACAATTCATCACCCACTGCCATGGGTGAATGGGGCATTGGCAAACCTTCGGCAATTACTTCATTAGCTTCAATGTCATACATCACACCCGAAGTAGTTACCGTATCACGCCAGCTCTGGGCACTGTTTCCCGTGTTAAAGGCCGTTGCATATTTAGGTTTACCCTCCTTCATCACCATTCCATTTAAGTGGCACCTATCTTCAGAAACAAGCTCGGTAATTGCGGGTGGAGACCAATAGGGATTAAAGTTGAAGCCCTGGTCAATTTCTACAATACATGAAAACAGGGTGT
>CAXBJE010000165.1:0-7303 GCA_963975525.1 uncultured Owenweeksia sp.
TTGACGAGGTAATGAGCGGCTTCAGAATGGGCTTTGGCGGAGCACAAGAAGCACTTGGCGTAGAAGCCGATTTGGTTACTTATGGAAAAGTAATTGGAGCAGGAATGCCTGTTGGCGCTTATGCCGGTAAAGCCGACATTATGGAATATGTTGCTCCAAATGGCCCGGTGTATCAGGCTGGAACCTTGAGTGGAAACCCCATTGCCATGGTTGCCGGTTATACACTTTTGAAGCATTTAAAAGAAAATCCGCAGATATATACTGAGCTTGCTGAAAAATGTGAGGCCATACATGTTGGACTGGAAAAGGCTTTGAAAGAAACCAACCTGCCCTGGACTATCAATCGCAGAGGTTCTATGATTAGCCTTCATTTTACCAATGAGCCCGTTCGTGACTTTGCGTCATCGGCAAAAGGAGCAAATGATTACTTCAAGCAATTCTTCCATGGAATGCTAAAGCGTGGTGTGTATTTACCGCCTTCAGCCTATGAAAGCTGGTTCCTGTGCAATGCTTTGACTTACCAGGATATTGAAAAAACTTTGGAAGCTGCAAAGGAGACTTTTGCAGAGATGGGTGAATAATTCATTTAACATAACAACTCCTTTTAAGCTATTGGTTTTATCTGCTTTAATTGCTTCCTGTTCTGAACCAAAACAGGAAATAAGTAATGACCTCTATGGAAAAGCACTGTTATACCTTGTATTTGAAGACGGACCGATAAGTCAATTTTACCAAAATGCCGGGTGTGTACAAATTGACAGTTCCCGCTTTTATTTTGGTGAAGACCATTATGCTTTTAGTGAGTTTTGGAATGGAGGTAGTATTTATAGGAAAGGAGATACTATTGGATTCTTTGGAGGTAGTTGTATTTTTCGTACCGAGGTATATATTTTGGACAAGAATTTAGATCAAATCATTGTATTTGAGGCACGTAACTTTTATATGGATTCTCATAAAAAGAATTCAGATGAGTTTAAAGCACAACAGTTGACCTCTTTTACTCCAAGCGATACCCTTGGAGTATTTAACCTAGTAGTTTCTAAGGGAGAATTGAGGGTCATTGAGACTGAAGACAAGAGGCCAATCTTAACAATTCAACCTACCACAAGAGGTGAAACGGTAAAAAATTTCATTTACTCAAAAAACGAGGAGAACACCAAACCATCCTCCATTTTCCAAACCACAGGCGATTCCTTAGTAATTGTGAAAGATTACTCTGGTTATAAGCGCGAAATGCTTTTATCAAGATTGGATCATAGTTATTCACTTACCGAATTCAGAGATTCAATTACGCCTAACCCAACCATTTTAGGAAAAGTAATAATTGACAAAAATTGTCTTTAATACGAGCCTATTTATATTTTGTAGAAACAAAAGTTTATTCAAAATACCTTGGAAGCTGCAAAGGAGACTTTTTCGGAGATGAGCAACTAAAATTTTAAGAGCGACCCATTTGGTCGCTCTTTTTAATTAAATCTGTTTTCAAGAGCCCCATTCATCGCCTCAAAACCCTCCTTCGTCTCCTCTCCAATCATCCTAAAAAGAATTCCTGAAAGCAAACCGCTAAAGTTCTCTCCGTGAATAAATCGCGTTTGGCCATCGGTTAGTTTTTCCAACTTAAAATAATGCTCCCCATCAAAGAAGCCTTTTATGCCCAGTTTACCCAACCACCTGAACTCCTTGTTTGGTAAGCACTTCAAAACGGTTGGCTTAAATATCATCGGCTTTTTATCAGGAAGGCATAGTTCAGCAGTAAGCTGCTCATCTACAACCGCCTTGCCTTTTAACGTTTTAATAAACGGATTCCAACTGGGGTAGCTGTCAAAATCCATTAGTGTTTTCCATACCTCTTCCACAGGCGCATTTATCACTTGTGATGTTTCAATATTTCTCATATCGTTCTTTTTTTGATTGTTTCACAAATGTCAGCTTGCTGCCTGCAAATAGATTGGAGTGTACCGCCAACCAATAGACATTTCATGCCAAAATCATTTTCGCTTAATTTTGAGCCATGACTTTTAGCGGAAAATTTGTTTTAAACCTTATTCACTTTGCAGGGATGCAGGGCATTGATGTGGATTTACTCATCCAACAAACTGGCTTTTCTGAGGAAGAATTAAGTAGCGAGGAAGTTCGATTGGCCTCAAAAGTTTACAATTCCATAGTGGAGGAAATCGTATTTCAAACCAAAGACAAGTATTTTGGATTACATTCTGGCGAGCAGATGAATTTAGCCGCTGCCGGGCTTATAGCACAAATTACCCAAACCAGCAGAACAGTAAAAGAAGCCATGACCTATTGTTGCGAATTTGCCATGTTGGGATGCCGTGCCATACCCCAAGAGTTCGTGGAGGAAAACAATATGTTTAAACTGGCATTTGTGGCCGACTCTGATTGGGTACGCGAATCTCCACTGGCAACCAGGCAAACCATTGAGGGGTTGCTGGCTTTTACCATCCGTGAGTTTAACGCCCTAACAATGGGCAAAAGTTATCCTGCCAAAATTCATTTTGACTTTGACCAACCCGATGATTTGAATGAGTATTTGAGAGTATTTAACTGCCCTATGCATTTTAATCAACCCGAAACCGCGTTTTACTTTAAGCAAGAGCACATCAACCAACCTATAATTACTGCTGACTATAACCTGTTGCGCATTTTGGTTGATCATGCTCATCAAAAACTGGCAATACTAAAAACTGACGAAGTATTTCATCAAAAGGTAAAACAATGTGCGCTCCAACTAATGAATCCTCAATTCCCCACCATTGATCAGGTAGCCGCTAATCTTAATACAAGTGTGCGCAGCCTTCAGCGAAAGTTGGCCGAAGAAAACCAAACGTATAAAGGGATAGTTGACACTTTAAGAAAAGAGTTTGCAATGAGTTACCTTAAAAACCCCGAGTTACAAATCAATGATGTCGCCTTCCTCTTAAACTATTCGGATGCCAGTGCCTTTATCCGAAATTTTAAAAAATGGATGAATTGTACTCCCGCTCAATATCGCTATCAGCAAACCTAAATGCGGGTTTTTAAAGCTGCTCCACACAATAATTTCAAACAAAAGGCAGCGCAATAGCACTGATGCTAAACTCGTTATATCCCCAATGTTAATTTATTTAGAAGTTTTCTAAATAAACTTGTTCAACTAAGCAACCGTATATACATTTGCCGCTCTATTTTAAATGAGTCTAAATAAGATTAACAAATGAGAAAACTAACCCTATCTCTACTTTCAATCGCCTCCATCCTAATGGTATCCTGTGATAAGGATGAAACCGATTGCGCATGTTCACCAGTAGAACAACTACCAACTACCTACAATTTTGAAAATGTAGACCATTCCGGCCAAGACCAAAGACTGGATATGCTGAACGAAGTTGTGAGCTATGTAAAAACCTCAAATGATGGTTTAGCGGTTGATGAAAACACCGTTATAAGCATGCTTACAAATCAGGGCTATACCTGGACAAAAACCGAACTAAACAGCTCTACTAAGCAAATTGCCGACAAATACTCAGATGAAGGCGGCTCTACAATTGGCGGCTGGATAAAGGCCCTGGAGCAGATTAGCCAAAACCCCGGCACAGGAAGCAATGGCACCGCTGGTCTTGTACAAAACGCTGGCGCTACCAAGCAGTATCTGTTTAATGATAAAGGATACGAATTAGCCCAGCTTATTGAAAAAGGAAGCATGGGTGCATTGGCTTATTACCAAGCCACTTCTGTTTACTTATCTGATAGTAAAATGAATGTGGATAATGAAACAGTAACTCCCGGAAGTGGAACAGTCATGCAGCACCATTGGGATGAAGGTTTTGGTTATTGGGGCGTACTCAACGATTTTGGCTCTGCTGGTTTTACCTATGACAACACCGCAGACTACCACAGATTTTGGGCCAAATACACCAATGCCGTTAATGAACATTTAATGGTGAACTCCAAGTTAATGCAAGCCTTCATTAAGGGACGTGATGCCATAAATAATAAAGACTACACCACGCGTGATGCAGCTATTACCGAAGTGCGTGATACGTGGGAGCTGGTTTCTGCCGCCATGGCAATCCATTATTTAAATGGAGCTAAAGCTGATATTGCTGATGACGCTTTAAGAAATCACCAGTTATCTGAAGCCATTGGTTTTATATGGAGTTTATCTTTCAATCCAACCCAAAAACTTTCTGATGTTCAAATCAATGATTTGATCAGTAATAATCTAAGCAACCTTTATGAAGTTTCGGTGACTGATCTTAATACAGTTAAAGATCAATTGGCCAACGCATATCACCTTAATGACGTAAAAGACAAACTTTAATGTTTAGTTCAAATTACATTGGTTTTTGTAGAAAAGCACTTCTGGTCATTTTGACCGGAGTGCTTTTTATTTCTTGTAAGGATGAAAATCCACTTAACAAAAAAGTAGATTTTGACCGAAAGGCAATGCTCACCAATTGGGCGGACAACATAGTACTGCCGGCATTTGAAAATTTTGATCATGAAGTTTCTACGCTGGCCACAAAAGTTACTGCTTTTACTACCAATACCGGAACGGTAAACCTTACGGACCTTCAACAACAGTTTAAAACTACTTACCTCGCTTTTCAATATGTAAAAGCTTTTGAAGTGGGCCCTTCAGAAAATGTTTCCTTTAGGGCTTCCATGAACACCTACCCTGCTGATACGGTAAAAATCACCAATAATATCAGTAGCAAAAATTACAATCTCCATGCGGCTTCTCAGCTTGATGCCCGCGGATTTCCGGCAATGGATTACTTGCTTTTTGGCAACAACACCAATATTGAAACCAGTGCAGATGCAAAGGCCTATTTGTCGGCTTTAATGCAGGACATACAAACCCTTACCTCATCTGTAAATCAAAACTGGAAGGCTCATAGAAATGACTTTATTAATGCCAGTGGAACTGATATTGGAAGTTCGCTTGGCCAAATGGTAAATGCCATTAACAAAGACTATGAGATTATTAAAAATGCTAAAATTGGTTTTCCGGCTGGCAAAAAAACTTTAGGAAAACCATACCCACATACTTGTGAAGCTTACTTCGGAGGTTTTTCTCTGGAACTGGCAGAAGCCAATATCATAGCCATCCATAATCTGTTTCGCGGTACTTATTATGATGAGTCGCAAATGGGCTTGAGCCTTAAAGACTACCTGATAGCCCTTGATGCAAAGCACAATGACCTTGCTTTGGATGTTGTTATTGATGATCAATTTAAAGCTGCCCTGAATGCCCTGAGTGAAGTGCCAAATCCATTCAGTTCTTCTGTGGTAAATGAGGTTTCAAAAGTAGATGCCGCTTACCTCGAAATTCAGCGAAATGTGGTTTTACTAAAAACAGATATGCCTTCGGCAATGGGCGTGCTTATTACCTATCAGGATAATGATGGGGACTAGATTTGGAGTAAGGAGTAAGGAGTAAGGAGTAAGGAGTAAGGAGTAAGGAAGGTAAAACTCCAATAAACCGTAACAGGGGTGTTTTCGGAATTCATTAAAAAGCCTGAAGTTGATTAAATCAATTGGAAATATAAAGTCAGGAGTTTTCCAAATTCCCAACTCCCGACTCTCAACTCCTTTAGCGCCACTGGCCGTCTTCCGCATGATATTCGGCTTGCTGATGTTATTTACAACGGTTCGCTTTTGGGCCAAGGGCTGGATTTACGACCTATACATTGCCCCTCCCTTCCACTTTAAGTATTATGGTTTTGAATGGGTACAGGCCCTTCCGGGAGATTGGATGTATGCGATATTTGCTCTGATGGCAATTTCGGCTTTGGGTATTGCTCTTGGCTTCTATTACCGCCTTTCGGCTATTCTCTTTTTTCTCACTTTCACTTACGTGGAATTGCTGGACGTGGCCAATTACCTCAACCACTACTACTTTGTTAGTCTTGTTGCACTTCTTCTCATTTTCCTTCCGGCAAATCGCCTAAGCTCTCTGGACGTACGTTCAGGGAGGGTTTCTTCCCGCGAAAGCGGAAACCATTGGTATGTAAACATTATAAGGCTACAACTGGCCTTCGTGTATTTCTATGCCGGGGTAGCCAAGCTCAATCCTGATTGGTTACTGGAGGCACTACCGCTGAAAATGTGGCTTCCTGCCAAGGCAGATATGCCTCTTATTGGTTTTATGCTGGACTATGAATGGGTGGCTTATGCCTTCAGTTGGTTTGGGGCCTTATACGATCTTACTATTCCCTTTTTTCTTTGGAACCGTAAAACCCGCCCCTATGCCTTTATAGCAGTGGTGGTTTTTCACATTCTTACCTGGCTCCTCTTCCCTATTGGTGTTTTTCCATGGGTGATGATATTTAGTACGCTCATTTTCTTTTCTGATGATTTTCACCAGAAAATTCTAAATGCTTTAAAACCCATTTTTGGTTTTAGCAAAATTGGCCATTCTCCAATACTACTGCGTAAAACAGCTTTAGCAGCGATAGTTGTTTTTGTATTGTGGCAGGCCATTTGGCCATTCCGCTATTTGGCTTACAATGGTAATGTATTTTGGCACGAACAAGGCTACCGCCTGGGCTGGCGCGTAATGTTAATGGAAAAGGCCGGTTACATCACCTATAAAATTACTGACCCCGAAACCGGAGATACAGGTGATATTCAAACAGCAGATTACCTTACCGATAATCAGCAAAAGCAGTTGGCAACGCAACCCGATCTTATAGTTCAGTTTGCCCATTTCCTGAAAAAGGAATACGAGAAAAAAGGCATTGCTAACCCAATAATTACTGCTGAGGCTTACGTTACCTTAAATGGCGGAGGGAGCCGACTTTTTATTGATCCCACTACCGATCTCACCAAAGTGAACGATAGCTTTGCACCCAAAACCTGGATACTGCCGTATGAGGATTAATCTCCTAGCCATTTCACTCTTTTTTACGCTCCATTTGTTTGGTCAAAAGGCTACGGTTACCGGTGTCATTTCATCTTCCAATGGTGAGGCTGCCTCATTTGCCAATCTTTATTTTCCGGAGTTAAATATTGGTGCTTCCTCGGCTTTTGACGGCAGCTACGAGATTAAGAACATCCCATTTGGAAGCCACAGACTTTATATATCCTTTGTGGGATACCAGCGTATTGATACCGTTGTAAGTATCCGTAAGGATAAAATGCGCCTGAATTTTACCTTAACGGAAATTTCAACCGAAATGGAGCCCGTTAATGTTAACGGGGACAGTAAGCAAACCACCGTTTACAACAGGCTGAAAAGCATTGAAGGTGTGGCTATTTATGCCGCCAAAAAAAATGAGGTGATTGAAATGAAGAACATCACCGC
>CAXBJE010000166.1:0-7272 GCA_963975525.1 uncultured Owenweeksia sp.
GGCGGCAAATATAATATGAACTTTAGTACCAGCAAGGGGTTGGGGGATTGTTTTTACCTCAAATACCTTAACCCTCTTTATTACAGCTAAATAAAATTACCCTATGGGTTCGTTCGGCTAACAGAAATGGTCTTTCCTCGAATAATATTCGGTGCTGAAAGAGTGAAATTAACTATATATTTTGCCATTTCAGATGGAGAAACGGGAGCTTGGTACCCTGGAAAGGCTTGAGATAGCATCTCCGTTTGGACTGCACCGAGGGCCAAACTGTTAAATATTAACCCTGAATTTTCATATTCGGCCTGAAGACATTCCGCCAAGCAAGACATTGCTGCCTTACTACTACTATAAGCAGTTAGTCCAGGGAATTTTTGAGTTCCATTAACCCCCCCCACACTTCCTATATTAATTATATGGGCACCTTGGTTAAAATGAGGCATTAGTTGTTGCGTTAATCTAAAAGGCGCAAACACATTAACCTCATACACCCCTTTTAATTCATCAGAGGAAATTTCCGGAAAAGGTTTGTTGACCAAGGCTCCTGCATTATTAATAAGTACATCTACAAAACCGAAAGATGAAATAACCTGATGGATATCATAATCCCCACCTAAATCCAAAGTCAAGACCTCTACCCTGCCTTTTGCTTCTTGCTCTTTTTTTAGATTATTGAGCAACTCTCCATTTCTGGCTATAGCCAATACATGGTGCCCTTGCCTTGCAAACTCAAGTGCAGTTTGATATCCAATACCTTTACTAGCTCCGGTAACAATTACATTCTTCATCTTTCAAAATCTAAAAATTAAAAAAGCCCTCTCAGTTGAACTGAGAGAGCTTTACAATATATAGTACGGGTTATGAAAATTACAGCAATAAGCTCAACGGGTTTTCTAATATTCCCTTTACTGTTTGCAAAAACGCTGAACCAGTAGCTCCATCCACCACGCGGTGATCACAACTTAAGGTTACACGCATTACATTACCCGGAACAACCGCTCCATTTTTAACAACAGGAACCGCCTTAATAGCACCAATCGCCAAAATGCAACTATCCGGTGGATTTACAATAGCTGTAAACTCCTCAATACCGAACATACCCAGATTGGAGATGGTGAACGTATTTCCTTCCCAATCCGATGGCTGAAGTTTCTTGTTTCTTGCCTTTTCAGCAAACTCCTTCACCTCTGCATTAATGGTATTTAGTCCTTTTAAATCTGCGTTACGAACTACCGGCACTAAAAGTCCTTCGTCAACTGCAACCGCAACTCCGATATGTACATGATGGTTGTAGCGAATTTTATCTCCCAACCAACTTGAATTTACTTTTGGATGTTTTTTAAGCGCTACGGCTGTAGCCTTTAGCACCAGGTCGTTAAAACTAACCTTGGTTTCCGCTACCTCATTAATAGATTTTCTGGCTGCGATTGCCGCATCCATATCTATATCCATGGTAAGGTAAAAATGGGGAGCGCTAAACTTTGACTCAGCCAAGCGTTTTGCAATGGTTTTACGCATTTGAGAAACTGCCACTTCCTCATAACTTTCTTCAGCTGATGCCAAAGTAACTTTTACAGAACCGGAGGCACTCTCCTTATAATTTTCAATATCGGTTTTAACGATACGGCCACCTTCACCAGAACCTTTCACTTTCTTAATGTCGATGCCCTTATCCTCAGCCAGTTTTTTAGCTAGTGGAGAAGCCTTGAGGCGCGCTGAGCTGTCTGAGGTGGATTTATCCTCTTTTGTTTCTTCCTTAGATGCCTTTTCAGAAACTTCCTTTTTCTCGCTTTCAGAAGAATCAGCCTTCTCTTCGGATTGTTCTTTCTTATCTGAAGAACCATCTCCATTAAGGTAACTGCTAATATCTTCTCCTTTTTCACCAAGAATGGCCAAAATAGAATCTACAGCTGCAGTTGCTCCTTCTTCAACTCCAATATGTAAAAGCACTCCTTCCTGAAAGGCTTCAAAATCCATTGTTGCCTTGTCGGTTTCAATCTCAGCCAACAAATCTCCTTCGCTCACTTTATCCCCAACTTTTTTGTGCCATTTGGCAACGGTACCTTCTTCCATGGTATCGCTAAGGCGGGGCATATTTACTACTTCAGCCATGTGGGTCTGTATTTTGTTTAATGATTTTTGATAAATGGATAATTGTCTTCAGAGTAAACACTCTTGTAAAGATCCTGAGGTTCGGGGAAATCAGAGTTCTCACCAAACTCCACACACTCATTAACCAAATCCTTCACTCTTTGATCTATCTCTTCCAAATCTTTTTTGGAAGCATACTTTTTGTCTTCAATAACCTTTTGAACCATTGTAATTGGATCACGATCCTGATACTGAGCTACCTCATCTTTTGTGCGATAATGCTGGGCATCACTCATGGAGTGGCCCTTATAGCGGTAGGTTCTAACCTCAAGTAAGGTGGGTCCGCCACCACTTCGCGCTCTGTCCACTGCTTCCTGCATAGCTTCATATACTTTTACAGGATCCATTCCTTCTACTGGTCCACAAGGCATTTCGTACCCAAGACCCAGTTTCCAAATATCTTCGTGATTGGCAGTACGCTTTACAGAGGTACCCATAGCGTAGCCATTATTCTCAATAATAAAAACTACCGGCAGATTCCAAAGCATGGCCAGGTTAAGAGTTTCGTGGAAAGCCCCTTGCCTTACAGCACCATCGCCCATATAACAAAGGGTAACATGCTTATCACCTTTGTACTTATCGCCAAAAGCTAAACCAGCGCCCAACGGAATTTGACCACCAACAATGCCATGGCCACCATAAAAGTGATGCTCTTTTGAGAACATGTGCATAGAGCCACCATTTCCATTAGATGTTCCGGTAACTTTACCCATCATTTCGGCCATTATCCTTCTTGGGTCTTCACCCAAACCAATAGGCTGAACGTGGTTACGGTAAGCGGTTATCATCTTATCACCTTTTTCCATGGCGAAAAGAGATCCAGCTAACACTGCCTCCTGACCATTATATAAATGAAGAAATCCTCTGATTTTTTGTTGAATGTATAAAGCCGAACATTTGTCTTCGAACTTTCTCCAAAGCAACATATCCTCATACCACTTTAGATAGACGGCTTTGGTAATTTTCTTTTTGGGCATTTATTCTTTATTTAAATAGAACGGCCACAAATTTAAAATAATACGGTACAAATACGGAGTTTGCTTTAATGAATTGGTTGACCAATATAAAAACATGGTAACCAAAGCCTTAAAACCCAAAGGCTATTTTTTGGCCTTTAAGCCAGAGCTCAATAAAGGTTACTATATAAGATGAGATTTCTTAAAGGCGTAAGGAAGCAGGTTTTCAATACCCTTACTAAGAAGCACCTCACCTGTGTTGGGATGAACCATTAAAATATCAATGGCTGCGTTTTGCTTGTCTTGAAACTCAGACATTACCTGCAAACATGAACCACATGGAAAGGGGAAACGCCCGATGGGGTTTTGAACCACCACGGCAATTGCCAATATTTTTGTTTTGGGATGAGAAGCTCCGGTAAAGAAAAGAGCGGTACGCTCGGCACATAGCCCTGATGGGTAGGCGGCATTCTCCTGATTAGAACCTATTATAATTTCGCCACCCTCTAAAAGTACAGCTGCACCAACGGGAAAATTACTATAAGGGGCATAGCTTCCCACCAATGCATCTTGTGAATGCTGAATAAGATTTTGATATTCCTCGGAAATCTCGCCAGAATCATATCTAACGAGCTCCACCTGATTTTTGAGAATCTCCATTAAGTACTACTTATCCTGAGAGGAGAAGTTTTCGAAATCAAACAAAAGTGAAAAACGAAGGGTATTTTCTAACGGACTCTTAACCGTTGCAGAAGCAGGAATAAGATAAGCGAAGTCCAAGCCAAAAACGTTGAACTTAATACCCAAACCAAGTGTGAAATACTGGCGAGCTCCTTTTTCCTGATCTTCATATTGATAACCACCGCGAAGGGCAAAACGGTCATCATACCAAAACTCAGCACCCACGTTTACCACTACTTCTTCCAATTCTTCACTTCCACCACCTGGGGCATCATTAAATGATTGAAAAATTCCCTGAAAAGAGGTTACCTGATCATCCTTCCCGATCCAAACGCTTCGGTCGTTGGCATCACCATTCTGATTAAGATCTCCCTCAAAACCAGGATCTCCTTCACGGATTGGAGGTGTAGGTACCAACAACTTATTAAGATCAACATAAAAAGACATTCTATTGTACTCATCAAATCTCAAGTGATAACCTCCACCTATTCTTAAGTTGGTTGGGATAAAATCCGCATCGGCATCATTACCATAAGATATTTTACCACCAACATTAGATATGTTTAAACCAAAAGAAGCCGCCTGCTTCATACCGCCTTCCATATTGTACTCACGGCTTTTGTAGTAGTAACCCAGGTCTGCTGCAAAAGACTGCCCCGCCTTAGTTTCTGCCCCATTTACCATAACGCCTCTGGTAAGATCACTAAGTATGTAGCGCAGGCCAACGGCCAAACCCATATTGTCATTAAGCTTTAAAGCGTAGGCGCCATTTAAAGCTAACTCATAGGGTTTTTGATCGCCAAGACTGTTGTTTTGCTCGTCTCTAAAGTTGATAGTTCCTAATGAGAAATAGCGCATGGCAAATCCCATCCCCTGATTATCTCCCATTTTAAATACATAGGATACATAGGCCAGGTTAATATCATTTACCAACTTATTTAGCCAGGGGGTATAAGACAATGAAAGAGATCGAGTTCCGTCTTCTAAAAACGCGAGTTTGGCAGGGTTCCAAAACAAAGAGGCCGCATCTGGAGAAGTGGCCACACCTACATCACCCATTGCTCCCGAACGGGAATCAGGCGAAATAGAAATAATTGGAACTGCAGTTGAAATTGTTCTCAACTCATTAAAATAAGGACTATTGGAACTTAGCTCACCTAACTGGGCGGTAAGTGGTGTTACAACCGCTGACATGGTAAAAACTAAAAACGCAAAACCTTTTTTCATAAGGGTATAATTAGGGGGGCAAAAATAGTACTATTAGTTAAAAGAGTGGGCTAACGCAAAATAACAAGCTTTTCGTATTTGTCTGCTGTGGAATTATCCAATTGGCTTCGGATTTTAACGCGATACACATAAACTCCCTTTCCAATCTTATCGCCATAATCATCAAGTCCATTCCAGGTTACCTTAGACTGAACACGGTTACCCTCCGAAACAACCAGCTGGTTTATAGTTTTTACCAACTTCCCGCTAACGGTAAAGATTTGAACTTGTACTTCCAAAGGCTGATCTGCTCTGTTGTGTTCAAACTGAAAATCGGTGTAAGTGGTAAATGGGTTCGGGTAATTCAACACCCGCTTTAGCGCAAGGTCGGCTGATTCGGCAACAATAAATTCCGTTTCGGCCTCTGTGGCATTATTATACACATCAAACACTTTAATCTTTAAGGTGTGTTCACCTTCTTCCAAATCATAAAATGGATAACGCACAGTACCACTTTGGTAACTGTTTAGGTCAGACTCGTAATACTCATTAATAATATAGGAGTCGCTGGTATTATTATCAAGAATGGCAACCAGATTATGACCAATACCATTACCAACGGTATTAATACCAGATGAATCGGATATAACAGCATAAAGCTCCGGATCTTCATTGGTGATACCTCCACGAACAAAAGACTCATCATTAATATAGAGCTGCACAACCGGGCCTAAATCATCTGAAGCGGCATTATCATTAAACCCACCAATTACTATGGTATCAAAATATCCTGCAGCGTCCGTTTCATTATTGGTGGCATACATGCTAAACTTACCAAAACCAAACTGATAGGCTATATCCTTAGGAACAAGAAATTCAAATTGAAAATCGCCTTCCTTCACTTCCACCTTTCCTTTGTAGATAAGGCTCTTTCGCTCACTAAAAGGTATGGGAGAGCCTACCCCATCATTAACCTTAGTTTGCTGATTTGAAACTTTATCATAAACCGAAACATCAGCCACACCATTAAAGGTTGAAATTTTGCTGTTGCTAAAATCATTTACCTGCCCGGTGATTTTCACTTTTGATAGAGCCTGCAACGTATCAAGTCCTCCCTGACTAACAGGTTTTCCGTTAACCTCATTTACCACTATGTTGTAATAAGGTAGTGCAAGCTTAATAGCTGGATCTCCAAACAGAGAAAATTTAAGCCTTGTGCTACCTCCGGCCTCGGCATTCTTGGCATCTTTAACTACACTGCCCAAAGTTTTAGGCTCGTTATTAGGCCTTTTAAATATGGTATTAAAGATGGATCGGTTTAAAGAGATGGCCGTAGAAGCTCCCACAACTCTGGTGGTTGATATCAAAGCAATAGCACCTCCATTAGGATTTAAACATAGCTGCTCCCCGGCTGAAAGTCTTTTAGGATCATCAAGCCTGGTAAACTCACAGGTGATGGTCATAAATACGGTCATGGCGTCAATATTAGTCCATCCGTTTACATCTTTAAGTCCAAGAAATTTTTCTGAGGCCAATCCTATTTCACCACCATGACCTATGTAATTGGTAAGTAGGTTACCCTGCTGCACCTTCCTAAACATATCGTTACTTGCTTCCGGGTAGGTTTCGCTTCCGGTGGTACTTACCTGGTCATAAGCATCCAGGTATATTTTATCAATATTAAAGGACTCACTAGCCGCTGAAATTTTATTGGCAAACTCTTCAGAACTGGTCACAAAAGTGCGTTCCCACCCGCCAATGTCATCCATATCATCTGCCATAAGCAACACTCTGTTTCTCCAGTCGCCAAAGCGCTGAGAGCTGCTGGAGTAGTGAAGTACTTTATCAACATAACCCTGTGCCTGACTTAATGACGAGCATGGAATCCGGCCAACGGAAATATCCATAATTTGATTTGCAAAAGTTCCTGAACCTTCGGCTGAATCTAAAAATCCATAAAAGTCATCTGTAATAGCCGACACTTCTAAGTTCAATGAACTTTGAGACTCCCATACTGGAACGTAGTTACTATTGCTGGCAATAATATCCTTGTAATCATAGGATGCATCTCCCATCAACAACAGATAGTTAAACTCAGTTCCCTCGGCCTGGGCCTTTTCATAGTTATGCCTTGCAAAATCTCGTATGGCAGCAATATCCTGCCCACCACTGCTATACTCGTTATACACTTGGTCGGTTGTAACCACCACAGTTGTAATACCATCTTCACTAATATGAAAATCGCGCAACCTTTCGGCCGCTGCAATAAATTTTGGATGGG
>CAXBJE010000167.1:0-7228 GCA_963975525.1 uncultured Owenweeksia sp.
CGGGCTGCTTGTTGCATTCTACTTTTAAATGGCCGACTTTCGGGAAAGCTTACAGGGTAAAGTTCTTTTTCAGGAAAGAATAAAAGGAGAACCAGGCGGTTTTGGACTTAGAAATTATTGGGCAGGGTCAATCCATCAGGTAATTGAAAAAATAGAAAAGGACTATTACAAAAAGTGGAAGGAGCAATATGGGGCTAAATAACACTGGTAATTAGCAACTAAAGCCACTCTGATTAGGGTGGCTTTAGTTTTTATATGCGGTTTCAGGTTATGAGTAGTCAGTCCTTTCGCCTGAAAGTAATGGTAAAAGTGGTTCCATTATTCACTTCGCTATCCACTTCTATGCGGCCACCAAGTGATGTAATATGGTTATTTACCAGATAAAGCCCGATACCTTTGCTATCAACATTATTACTGAATTTTTGGTGCAGTCCAAAGATTTTATCTCTGACCTGACTCATATCAAAGCCTTGTCCATTATCTGAGTAAATCAACTGATGCTCCTTATCAACAATTTGAGTGCTGATAGAAATTTCCACCGGGACACCAGGTCTAGAATATTTAATGGAATTGGTAATTAGGTTCAGAAAGATACTTTCGAGGTAGGTTCGATTAAACTCAACTTCGTCAAATGCCGTAAAATCCGTCTTAAAAGTGGCTCCCACACTCATTGTCAATGATGAAACCGAATCTTTAACTACTGCCAAGGTTTTAGGAATATATAGCGTTTCAACCTGAACATTGGTTCCATCGCTATTTCCCAACTTATCCACGTACTTATCAAGTGTTCCTTTAAGGCTGGATGTAGCGCCTTTCAATATTCCTATAAGCTCTTTAATTTCCTCATCCTCAATTTTTGATGTATCCAATAGGTCAAATACCATCATTAGGTTATTTACAGGAGACCTTAAATCATGGGAGGTGGAATAGGTTAATAGCTTTAGATTTTCGTTGATACGGGTATAATTGGTAAGCAGCGAATTTTTCTCTTCTTCCAATCGTTTAATATGGGTAATATTCTTCGCAATGGCATATACCAGCTTGTCTTCGGCAACTGAAGCGGCCGTCCATGACAGCCAAACCAGATTCTTATCCTTGGTCCAATAACGGTTTTCAAAATTTTGAAGTGGAATGCTAAGTCTTAACCCCGCTCGGCCCATGTTGGTAATATTCTGATCTTCCTCGTGAATAAAATCATTTATGGGTCTGGATAATAATTCTTCTGATGTATATCCCGTCAAATTACAAAATGCGGGATTCACCTTTTTGAAATAACCATCAAACCCCGCTATACATAATAAATCAAGCGATAATTCGAAAAAAGGTTCCATCTTAAAAACCTCATGTTCATCTTCATTCCCAATCTTTCCTTCTCTCATATTCACTTTAAAGGGTGGCCTTCAAATAACGTACAGCTTGGTCACCACAGTTGTTTAGTTGTTAAGGTTTGTAGTAAAACGAATATATGACATTTGAATGTTGGATTTGTGAAAAACAAATTTGTACACCTCGCTGTAAAGTAATGGTACACCTACTATCTTTGGATGGAGTTCCAAAATTGTTTAACCCTAATATGTAAGGTGCTATGGCAAAGTCACAGGATGCGAAGAAGAGCGTAAAAAAAGAACCTTTAAAAACTGCTAAGGAGAAGAAAGAGGAAAAGAGAGCAAAGAAAGCCGCGAAGAGATAAGCGGAAGTCCCAATAAAAAAGCCACCCATGAGGTGGCTTTTTAGTTTTTATTCAAATCCTAAGAATCTTTAATAAGCTTCTTGTAGCGCACTCTGGTTGGCTCCACATCACCAAGGCGCTTCTTCTTGTTTTCTTCATAATCAGAAAAGCCCCCTTCAAAATAGTAAACCTGTGAATCGCCCTCAAATGCAAGGATGTGAGTACAAACCCTATCCAAAAACCAGCGATCATGTGAAATGATTACCGCACAACCTGCAAAATTCTCCAATGCTTCTTCCAGCGCCCTTAGCGTATTTACATCCAAATCGTTGGTAGGCTCATCCAGCAGCAATACGTTACCACCTTCCTTTAATGCCATACTCAGATGCAGTCTGTTGCGCTCTCCACCTGATAATACCCCTACTTTCTTGCTCTGATCATTTCCTGCAAAGTTGAATCTGCTTAAATAAGCACGGGCATTTATCTTTTGCCCACCCAGATCAATCTCTTCATTTCCCTGAGAAATGATTTCATATATGGTTTTCTCTGGTTTCAGCTCGTCATGGCTTTGATCTACATAAGAAATCTTAACGGTATCACCCACTTCAAAGGTTCCGCCATCAGGCTGCTCCTTGTCCATTATCATCCTGAAAATAGTGGTTTTACCGGCTCCATTTGGTCCAATAATCCCAACAATACCTGCAGGTGGCAGGCTAAAGTTCAAATCTTCATACAGCAATTTATCACCAAAAGCCTTCTTCACGCCTTTGGCCTCAATTACATTGCTACCCAATCGTGGCCCATTTGGGATAAAGATTTCCAGCTTCTCTTCCTTCTCCTTTTGTTCTTCGCCAAGCAGCTTGTTGTAGTTGTTCAAACGGGCCTTTCCTTTTGCCTGACGGCCTTTGGCCCCCATTCGCACCCAGTCCAACTCTCGTTCCAAGGTTTTTCTGCGCTTACTCGCCTGTTTCTCCTCCTGCTGCATACGCTTGGTTTTCTGATCCAGCCAGCTGCTGTAGTTTCCTTTCCAGGGAATACCCTCGCCTCTGTCCAGTTCAAGTATCCAACCGGCTACATTATCCAAAAAGTAACGGTCGTGAGTTACGGCTATAACAGTACCCTTATAATGCGATAAATGCTGCTCCAACCAAAGTACAGATTCAGCATCCAAGTGGTTGGTAGGCTCATCCAGTAATAGAATGTCAGGTTGCTGAATCAACAAACGACATAGGGCCACCCTTCTACGCTCCCCTCCTGATAATACAGAAATTGGGGTATCTGGCTCAGGAGTTCGCAATGCATCCATAGCGCGGTTCAGCATAGTATCCAACTCCCATGCATTTGTTGCATCAATTTTATCCTGCAATTCTGCCTGGCGGTTCATGAGCTTTTCCATCTTATCAGGATTCTCATAAACCTCTGGTAAGCCAAAGTCATCATTAATTTTATTGTACTCAGCTAAAATGTCAACCACCTCTTGGGCACCTTCCCGCACTATTTCAATTACGGTTTTAGTTTCATCCAGCTGCGGTTCCTGTTCCAGATAACCCACCGTATAGCCGGGTGAAAACACCACGTCTCCCTGGTAGTTTTTTTCCTCACCTGCAATAATCTTAAGCAGTGTGGATTTACCGGAACCGTTTAAACCCAAAATTCCAATTTTGGCTCCGTAAAAAAAGCTCAGGTAAATATTTTTTAATACCGTTTTGTTGTTTTGAGAGTAGGTTTTGGTAACCCCACTCATAGAAAAGATAACTTTCTTATCGTCTGACATATTTGGTTTTGTATTATTGTTGCAGCCCTAAATAAAATAGGTCTTAGAACGTTTGATTTTGAACGGCCAAAGATAAAACTAGATGCAGCATTTCCTTAAGTTTTTAAGTGTTTTAGTATTAGCCACCATATATGGAGTTCCAACTTATGCTCAAAAGCTAAGCGGAACTATAATTGACAAAAAAACACTTGAGGTAATACCCGTTACCCATGCCATTAATAAAACAACCTTTAAGGGTACCCTTAGCGATGATGATGGAAAATTCTCCTTGGACCTTAAATGGGGCGATACAATTGTATTTTCCAATATCGCTTACAAGTTTTTTTATTTCATCTATAACGATTCTTCCACAGCCCTTCAAAATGTGGTGATAAAAATGGAGGAGCAGAACTACCTGCTTAGTGAAGTAAGCATTTTCAGCTATAAGCTTACCACTAATGATGATAAAGCTATTGAGTTTAAAAAACCTGCTATACCGGCAAATGGAGAACTTAAGGACGGCCGAATTATTAATGCCGGCCTAGGCAATCCTGCAGAGTTATTGTACAACCTATTTGGAAGCAAACCTCGCCAACTTATGATGCTGGCTCAGCTTAAAGCTGAAGATGCCTATAGAGAAAAACTAGAGGAAAGCAATAACCGTAGCAGCGTGGTTCAACTCACAGGGCTGAGCCAGGAAGAACTTGAAGCCTTTATGTTCTACTGCAAATTTGCTCCCGTAAGGATGAAAACCCTAAACGACTATGAGTTTTTGATTTCCGTACAACAGTGCTACCATCAATACGTAAAGGAGCAGGAAATGGAAAGCTTTTTGGAGCAGTTTGATTGATGATATCCCCTGTTCAGCACAATTGACGATATGAATGAAATTCAAGCAAAATATGAGAAGAGCGAATACTGTGACAAACCGCATTTGACAATTAATGTAGACGGAAAATCCTTGGATATAATGTTGCACGAATTATATCCAGAAAAGAGTTTAATCGGACTTGTTCCTACTTTACTTGATTGGTTAGGTGACAGAAAAGAAAGAAGACTTGTTTGGGACAGATTTGAGAGTATGCAAAAACAAGTCGTTCCAATATTGATGTGTCCTGATGATGTTGATTTATGGTGTTCAGTAATAAATGTAGAAGTTGAAAAAACCGAGAACTCTGTAAAATGGTTAAGAATAGGAATTGACTTAAGTAGTTCCGACCCTATGCCTGACTCAATCGGAACGAACGTTGAATGGTTTGACAAAATTGAACCAATGGAGTTTGAGAAAGCTAAATACGAAAAGTTTGGTTCGGCCTTTAAAACTGAAATCGACAAAGATGAAATCAAACAACGTATAAGCTTTTGGATAAATAGAATTAACGATAAAGAAGTCATCCCTAAATCTATCAAGGCGTTTAATTTCAGAATAATAAAAACTGAAAGTGATTATCAAATACATTTAGTCGGAACGAACAACCATGATTCGGAAAATGACGACTGGGCTTGCGAAGAATATTTCAAATCAAAAGAGAGTTACCTGAACTTAGGAGCAGGTTCAAAAAAATGGAATGGTCTAGAGATTCAATCAATTGTCAAAACAGGAATTGAACAGTTTATTGAAACTCAAATTTCTCCGATAACTTTTGTTCATAGAGCGGATTTCATGACAACTGGATTTGACAATGGAGAGTTACAGAGAGTAAAACCAAAGGCACCAAACCTCGCCAAAACACAATAAATGATCAAGTACATAAAGAAAAAATAAAGACCAAAACGAACTTTTGATCCAACCTTAAAAATATTTGGTCTTGGAAACCGCATTGTCTGTAGCCGGGGCGCAGTTTACTGAGCCAAACAATCTGCCTTCGTTTACTGTTTCTTTTTTGATACGATAACAATTTTGTTGTGTGATGAAGGCCCAGGTTTCTTTCTTGAAACCGGGCTTTCTACTTTTAAAACCCAATGCTTAACCATTCATCTCCCCAACAACCCTATATCCGCATAACTCAACTGACCGTATATCTTTGCCACCAATGAACCACGAACTGTACATAAAACGCTGTATTGAATTAGCCCAAAATGCCAAAGGCTATACCTCTCCTAACCCTATGGTTGGTTCAGTGATTGTGCACAATGAGCAAATTATTGGCGAGGGGTGGCACCATGCTCCCGGCCAGCCACACGCAGAGGTAAATGCTATTAATAGTGTGGTTGAAAAAAGCAAACTAGAAGAAAGTACTATTTACGTTAGCCTTGAGCCATGCGCTCATTTTGGCCGTACTCCACCGTGTTCCGATTTAATTATTGAAAACATGATACCGAAAGTTGTAATTGGCTGCCGCGATCCCTTTGAACAGGTAAACGGACGGGGAATAGAGAAGTTAAAGGCAGCCGGAATAGAAGTTATTGAGGGTATTTTGGAAAATGAATGTTTAGATCTCAACAAGGCCTTCTTCACCTTCCACACCAAAAAACGCCCTTATATTATATTGAAGTGGGCACAAACTGGAGACGGTTTTATGGATATCTCCCGCAAAGAGAATGAAAAGGGAATTAAATGGATTACCCAACCCGAAACAAAAACCCTGGTGCACCAATGGCGCGCTGAAGTGGATGCCATTTTAGCTGGAAAGTATACTGTCTTAAACGATAACCCCTCCCTCACCGTAAGGGAGGTAGGTGGTAAAAACCCATTAAGGTTGGTACTCGATTCCAAAGGGGAAATCACCCCTGACTACTCCATATTTAATGAAGAAGCACAAACAGTTGTTTTTGTTGACCGCAACATAAATTCAACAAATAGCAACCACTACCCTATTGACTACTCTAATTCCCCTCTTGAACAGGTGATGGATTACTGTTATCAAAACCAAATTCAATCTGTGTTGGTTGAAGGCGGAGCACATACGCTTCAATCCTTTATTGATGAAGGCTTATGGGATGAAGCCCGTGTGCTAACCGGAGTTGGCACATTTGAAAATGGTTTGCAGGCCCCCGGATTAAACTTTGCTCCCATTTCAACATTTAGCTTTGGTAAGGACATTGTAAACATTTACCGTCCATGATTTGGCTTTTGCTGAGCATCCTCTGCTCCACCTTAATATTTGTGGCCTTCAAGCTCTTCGACCGTTTTAAGATCAGTAACCTGCAGGCTATTATTATAAACTACTTTGTAGCTTTTACCGTAGGCCTTTTAAGTGATGGGTTTTCGGTAAAACCGGATGAATTACTTGCAAAACCCTGGATTTTTAGCATTGCTATTTTAGGCTTTCTCTTCATTTTTCTGTTTCAGTTAATGGCCTATGTTTCGCAAAAATTTGGCGTTGCTGCAGTTTCTGTTACGGTAAAAATGTCCCTGGTAATTCCTGTTTCGTTTGGTATTTGGTATTATGGAGACACCATCACCATTTTAAAGGTTTTAGGTATTGTGGCCGCTTTAACTGCGGTTTATTTGGCTACCCGTAAGCCCATAAAAACCAAGGTGGCACCACTCTACGTTTTTCTTCCACTTATACTATTTGTGGGTAGTGGGTTTTTAGATGCCTTTCTTAAATACAATCAGCAAGAACTGGTACCCTCTTCCGAGCAATCCTATTTTGCTTCGCTCATTTTTTTAACAGCCGGGTTTCTTGGTGTGATAATGCTTGTTATTCAGCGCTTTCGCGGAAAAGAACCTTTGCATTGGAGAAATATTATAGGGGGCATTGCCCTCGGAATCCCAAATTATGGGAGCATCTATTTTTTACTAAAAGCACTGGAAGTTAAAAACTTAGAAAGCTCCGTGGTGTTTCCTATCAACAATGTTG
>CAXBJE010000168.1:0-7216 GCA_963975525.1 uncultured Owenweeksia sp.
CAGGCTGCCGTAATTGAATTTGGCCGCAACGTGCTAAACTGGAGTGATGCCAACTCTGCCGAGATGAACCCAAAAACCAAACATCCTGTAATTGCCTTAATGGAAGAGCAAAAGGATGTAGAAAACATGGGCGGAACAATGCGCCTGGGTGCCTGTGATTGCGAGCTGGTTGAGGGTAGTCATGCTTATTCTGCTTATCGCAGAAAGGTAATAAGCGAACGTCATCGTCATCGTTACGAATTCAATAGTAAGTATTTAAAGGATTTTGAAAAGAAAGGGATGATTGCCACTGGTAAAAATCCTGATACTGATTTGGTTGAGATTGTTGAAATTCCAGACCATCCATGGTTTGTTGGAGTTCAGTTTCACCCAGAGTACAAGAGTACTGTGGCCAATCCACATCCACTATTTGTAAAATTTGTTGAAGCCGCTATCAAGGCTTCAAAAGCATAATCATAATGAATAAGAAACCATTTGACATTAATACCATTATTGGCTTTTTGCTTATTGGTGGTATCTTTTTGTATTTCGGATATTTTGGAAGGGAAGATAAGCCCGCTGTGACTGAAAATGAAAATAAGTCTGATAGCGCTCAGGTAGTAGAGGAAACCCGTGATGAAATTAGGAAGGATAGCTTGTATGACGCTACGAATGACACGGCTTTTACTGATACCACCAATGGAGTTGTTACTTCTGCCCCTCAGGAAGAGCAGTTTTTCACATTAGAGAATAAGGTTTTAAGAGTAGTAATTTCTTCAAAGGGCGGACAGGTGGCTGAAGCTAGGCTAAAGAAGTATCAGACTTACGATAGCCTCCCACTCTATCTGATTAATAAAACGTCAAGGTTCAATTTTGATCTGGCCAATGGCAAGAATACAGCCGATCTGGACTTTTCAGGAGTGCAAAACTCCGAGAATCAAGTGACCATGACACTTGATGCCGGAGCGGGTAAAACCTTAGAGTATACTTATCGCATTAAGCCAGATGACTATATGCTGGATTGGGATGTTAGTTCCAGAGGCCTGGGAGATTTGATGACCGATAATTCTGGATTGCAGTGGGAAATGCAAACCTTAAGGCATGAGAAGAACCTAAAAAATGAGCGGGCTAATACTCACCTTGAGTATCGCTTTGCTGGAGATGATGACTATGATGATCTTTCCGCCACCAGTGACGATAGTGAAGTAGAAGAAAATATTAAGTGGGTTGCTTACACCCAGCAATTCTTCTCATCAATACTGATTAACAAAAGCGGTGATTTTAAGAAAGCCGAGCTTGTTTCTAAAAATCCTGTTGAAACGGAAGAGGCTTACACCAAACTGCTTGTTTCAAAGGTGTCAGCTGGCAACAAGGGAAGCGATCTTAACAACCAATATGGGCTTTATTTAGGACCAAATAAGTATGACATATTAGAGGCCTACAACCAGGGTTTTGAGGAACTTATTCCACTTGGCTGGGGTATTTTGGGTTGGATAAACAGAGGCTTGATCATCAACCTTTTTAACTGGCTGGAAGGCTATGGCCTTAACTACGGCCTTATCATTTTGATTATTGCGGTAATCATTAAAATGATATTGTTTCCATTCACCTATACTTCGTATCGCTCAATGGCTAAAATGAGGGTTTTAAAACCCGAGATTGACGAGCTAAACGAGCAGTATAAGGATAAGGAGCCAATGAAGAAGCAGCAGGCAACCATGGAACTTTATCGAAAAGCTGGAGTAAATCCTCTGGGAGGGTGTATCCCCATATTGTTTCAAATGCCTATTCTCATTGCGCTGTTTCGCTTTTTCCCTTCATCTATTGAGTTGAGGCAGCAACCCTTCCTGTGGGCCAACGACCTTTCTACCTATGATTCCATCTGGACGTTTGGCTATGTGCCGATACTGGACACCATCTATGGAGATCACGTAAGTCTTTTTACTTTGTTGATGACGGTTTCTACCTTAATCTACACGTACATGAACCAACAGATGACTGGTTCAAATCAACAGTATCCACAGTTGAAATATATGATGTATTTGATGCCTGTGGTATTCCTGGGAGTGTTTAATAACTATGCTGCCGGTTTGAGTTACTACTATTTTGTGGCCAACGTTATTACGTTTAGTCAGCAGTTTGCCATCAGGGCATTTATTGATGAAGATAAGATACATGCCAAAATGCAGGAGAAAAAGGCAAAACCACAAAAGGAAAACCGCTTTATGCGCAGAATGAAGGAAATTCAGGAAGAGCAGAACAGGCAGGCAAGAAGAAAGAAATAAATCCACCGGGATAACTTCCCATTGTTGATTATTAATAAAATGTGTGGCGGAATCGTCACACATTTTTTTTTGGATACAGCTCAGCCAAATCAAATTGTTATCCTTGGTTTACAAAAACCGTTACCAGCACTTTGTTTATGCTCTGTTAGCTTATTAGGCAGCTAGAGCCAAAACAACATCATTTACCTAAAGACATTCGAATCAAACTATTTTATCGATGGATGCGTGACATAAAAAAATCCCGTCTGGGACAAGCCAAGACGGGATTTTAATAAGTATTGGACTGTTGACTAATCCTTGTAGGTAGTGTTGCTTTGGTAGCTGTTTACGTAATCATAAACATTGGTCATTGGGTTTAGCGCCCAAATAACTGTTACAAACCTCACTTTTCTATCATAGTTAAACTCTCCTTTTTTAAGTTTTGGAAAGTGATGAAGAATTTTTGTGTCACTTGTTCCAATGATATCTCCTTCATGATAATCTCCTGCAAAAGGCCAATATTTGCTTAATGGAGTACCATAGGGGTTAGTAGGATTGTTGTTTTTTAAGAAAATATACTTGTGAGATACAGGGTCACCAACTTTTACATGGAATTTTGTAGTGTCAATATTGGGTACATCAATATCCCAGTAGCTGGCAGAGTCACTGTTGTAAATCAAATCATTTTGAGGTGAAAACCGCAGGTCAAATCCTTTGGCACCAAATTCCTTAGCTTCAATATCTGCAAGCATATAGGTTTCAATAAGGATAGCATTCGGTTGTACAATAGTATCATCAAAAAACTTCACCTTACAACTTACTACCCAAGAGGTGTCATCTTTATAAACCACATGACCAACAGAGGCTAACGGTTTTTTGGCAATTTCAGTTTCAATTGCAGCCGCTACCGTTAGAGGGTTTATTGGGTTGAATACTGTATAAGGATTAAGTGCCATGTACGGAAAAGGCGTGGGAGCAAAGAGTGCCAAAAGCGAATCGCTCATTGGATTATACAGCAAAGAACTCTTATCAGGAAAAGAAATGTGGTTTAACTGAGTTGTAAACTCACCTTCCAACCCTTCTCTAATTAATGCAGAAGTTGCTGTTACGGAAGTGTTAGCAAACATTGTGACGTTAAACTTGTAGCCCGTAAATAGTAATGAATTTTGCTTGGGCATAAGCATAATACCCTCGGTAGAACCTGGTGTTGTAATAACTACTGGGTCTTCTTTACATGAACTTACAAAGGCAAGAAAAAGGGATGCTATTAATAGCTTCTTCATTTTGAGTTTTTTAATGGTCGCAAAAATACTTAAAAATCAACGTGAGAAAAGGGTTATGTATTATCCGACTACCCCTTTGCCCATTTGGGTTAGTACAAAATGGTTTGTAGAGAACTATAGTAATAATCGAATTATTCTATGAAAGGGTTGGGTAAGCGGCCTGAATATTTTTCAGTCTTGCTGAATAAGATCGATGTAAATAGGGAGGTGGTCGCTAAAACCCCCATGGTACTTCATTCCGATAAATGATCTGAACGGCTTTTGACCAGGGTACTTCTCATCCTTCTCCAACAGAAATTCATGATTGCATATTTCTGCCTTTAAATTGTAGAGGTCCAGGTCTTTTCCATCCATTAGGCTTTTGCTTACTATTACCTGATCGAGGTAACTCCAAACGCCCCGGTAACGATGGCTGCCCTGACTGGCTGGGAGCTGTGCCATTAGGTTGACAAGGGTAAAAGCACTGTCTGTTGAGTTTGTTAAATAGTTGCGCAAACTGATATTGTTCCATTCATCATTAAAATCACCGGCAATGACAATTTTGGCATCTTTATCAAACCCAAAAATAGAATCGGTAACACCCCTAACTGTTTGGGCTGCTAAAATCCGTTTAGGTTCTGATTGGGCTTGTCCGCCATAGCGGCTGGGCCAGTGGCAATACATTATATGGATGGTGTCTTTACCAGTTGTAACCAGCTTTGCGTATAAAACATCTCGTGTGGCGAAACTCGGATCTTCAGGCATGAGTACTGGGATGGGCTTGGAGTAAATCAAGTTCAGCTTATCCTTTCGGTAGATCATGGCTACGTCAATTCCGCGCCTATCCGGAGATTCGTAATGTACCACCTCATAGTTAAACTTCCTTAAAACCTCAGTTTGGGTTAAATCCACAACCACCTTTCTGTTTTCTACTTCAGCCAGCCCAACTACATCAGGAGCCTCCCATTCGCCAATGCTCAGTATGGCCTTTGCCATTCTGTTAGATTTTTCCCGATATCGGTAGTCACTCCAGTTTCGCATTCCTTCGGGGGTAAACTCATCATCGTTTTTTGTGGAGTCATTGGTAGGGTCAAAAAGATTTTCAACATTATAGAATGCCACACGGATGCTGCCTGGTGCACCACTTTGAGACAGGAGACTGCTACCGAAAAGTATCAGGAGAAAACTAAGCCCCGTCCTCGTTAGGAAAAATCTTATTGATATACTTTCCAATTTCCTGAAGTTTTAATTGACGCGATTCTGGGGTGAGTAGTAAAGCGCTTTGTGGCATTACATTGATGTGGGCCTCATCAATATCCTGAACAATGGTTTCACCACCGTTTCGATGTATATAATTAAGACCATTAGACCCATCGCGATTTGCACCGGTTAATACAATGCCCATGGCTTTATCGCCATACACTTCACCAATACTAAAAAAGGTTACATCAAGTGATGGACGACTAAAGTTTACGGGTTCGCTTACGCTTAAAGAGATAGTATGGTCTCGTTCAACCAAAAGGTGATAATTACTTGGAGTAAGATAAATAGTGTTGGAAACGATGGGTTCTTTGTCTTCAGCTTCCTTAATTCTGATTTTTGTAGAATGCTGTAGCACTTCGTCCAGTCTGCTCTCCACATTCTTTAATCGGTGGATAACCACAATAATGGGCACGTTGAGCGGGTAGGAGAGCATCTTAAAGATTTCCTTAAGCGCCAGAATTCCTCCTGCACTACAGCCAATAACTACTATGTTTTCAGACTTTTTGATAAATCTTCGATTCCTGAATTAATTCTTTAAACTGTAATCTATCATTAAAAAAGATTACAGACTCTTTTGATCCTAAGGCCAAAAAACCACGGGGGTTCAATGCCCTGTTGAAATTTGAAATCACCTTGTGTTGCAGATTAGCGTTGAAGTATATCAACACGTTTCTGCAGATAATTAAATCATAACCTGAGAAAATACCACCATTTACAAGGTTGTGCTTTTCAAATTTTATGTTTTTATACAAATCATCCTCAAAGGTTCCATATTCACCATTTTTGGAGTAATACTCAGCAAGGCTGGCCTTTCCTCCTGAGTCCATATAAGCTTTAGAAAAACCTTCAAGATGCCTCACCTTATAGGTTTTCTTTTTGGCAATTTCTAAAACAGAATCCGATAGGTCAGTTCCTAAAATCTCGGTTTTTTCCAACATTCCATTTTCATGAAGGACTATTGCCAGAGAAAGAACTTCTTCACCTGTACTACACCCGGCTGACCAAATTTTTATTTTCTCCTTTTGCTTAAGTATCGGAAATGCAGCTTTTACAAGGGTGTTATAAAAAAACGGATCCCTAAACATTTCGGTTACGTTTACCGTAAACTTTTCAATGAACTCATCAAGAGCCTCTTCTTCCTCCCTAAGGTGATCTATGTAAGACTCTACATTACTTATCCGCAGTTCAGATAGAATCTTAGCTATTCTTCGCCTAACGGAGGCTTCAGAGTATTCTCTAAAGTCCAACCCCTTCTCTTTCAGCAAAAAATTCAGTAAAAGGTCTTTATCCTCCAGGCTTATATAATTTTTCTCAACGTTGTAGAGATGGTTTTCAATCATACTTTTGAATCTTGTTCAAGTTACTTAGAATTACATAATAAGATAAAAGCTACAGCCCGTGAAAATTAAAGTATTGATCCTGATTTTCTTCTGTCAATATTTTTTTGGTTTTGGCCAGGTAGCGCAGGATTCTAACAAGAGGCAAATATCTCGCGAAATCCGATACGATTTAATAAACGGTACTTTAAATAACACGGGGAGGGTAATTGCCAGCCCCTTAAAGTTCGGTCTTAAACAGTGGGCTTATACAGGAGCTGCAGCGGGGGTAATTGCTCTTTCAATTACTCAGGACGATTTTTTTTATTCCAAGTTACGGGGAAGAGAAGGCAGCCCACTAAATGGGTTGGCAACTTACGTTGGAGAACCCTTTGGTAGCCCAATGTATACCGCCACAAGCGCTCTTGGCGTATACCTTATTGGTAAGGGTTTAAATCAGGATAGACTGTCCGAACCTGCTCTACTTGCGGTTCAATCCATTGCCATTTCAGGTGCTTCGGCCATGTTTTTTAAGTTGCTCTTTCATCGTCAACGGCCGTATGAAGGACCTGTGGCAGATTCTAAAACCTGGTTCGGACCATCTTTTAAATCGGACAATTTATCATTTCCTTCGGGACACACCACTACGGCTTTTGCCATAGCCAGTTCGTTATCCACTTATTATAAAGGCAATAAAGAGGTTAGGTTGGTGCTGTATTCTTTAGCCACTATCACCGCCTGGTCTAGAATTCATGACAATAAACATTGGTTTTCTGATATTGTTGCAGGCGCAATACTAGGCTATTTTGTGGGGCATACCATTGCTACGCCAGAATTGTACCGATGGAGCGTGGTGCCCAATGCCGCAGGGGGAATGAGCCTCGGTTTTAACTATTCCTTTTGAAGCGGATAAAGTTTCTTCAATTTAAAGGCATGAGGTGTATCATCAAGAATCACATTTAAAACATAACCACCAGCCTTTAGTGCGCTGCCATCGATTATTAGAACTGTTTGCTGCGGAGCCAATACTTGGTTACCAGCGGCTACCCGGCTGCCATTAGTGGAAAAAATCTCCCATAAAATCTTGTTGGAATATGGCTCCGAGAAATGAACAACAATACTATCAGTAAAT
>CAXBJE010000169.1:0-7201 GCA_963975525.1 uncultured Owenweeksia sp.
AATTAAATATGAGCGAGCCAGTAAAGTTGAGATGGTACATTGTATTTGGCCTGCTGAGTGTAGGTGCGTTGGTTGGTGGTTTTTTAACAATTAGGTTTCCAAATGAATACGGTGGAGTGATTAATGAGGCAGATACCGCTTGGATGTTAACAGCTACCTGTCTGGTTTTTTTTATGACCCCAGGGCTTTCCTTTTTTTACGGAGGAATGGTAGATCGCAGAAACATAATTTCTACCATGCTACAAAGTTTCATAGCGCTTGGAGTAATAAGTATTCTTTGGTTTGTTGTCATATTTAGCCTTTCTTTTGGAGATAGTTACCACGGCTTTATTGGTAACCCTACTACATTTTTGTTTTTTGATAACGTGGGCGTGGCTCCACATCCTGATTTATCTCCAGGTATACCATTTCTACTTTTTGCGCTATTTCAATTAAAGTTTGCCATAATTACCCCAGCCCTCATTACGGGAAGTTTTGCGGGTAGAGTAAAGTTTAGCGCCTATCTCTTATTTATGTGTTTATTTTCCATATTTATTTATGCTCCATTAGCTCATATGACGTGGCACCCTGAGGGCATATTGAGAAATATTGGGGTGCTTGATTTCGCAGGAGGTACTGTAGTACACATGTCTGCTGGGGTGGCCGCATTGGCCGGGGCCATTTACCTGGGTCGGAGAAAGGAGTTAAAGGAAACCCCAGTAAATATTCCTTTTGTTATTCTTGGTACAGGTATGCTTTGGTTTGGGTGGTTTGGGTTTAATGCCGGATCCGCAATGGGGGCAAATTCGGATGCGGTTCTCGCTTTTGCTAATACCAATACGGCATCTGCATCAGCAATGCTAGCCTGGGTGTTTTTTGAATCATTGCGTGGAAGAAAAATTTCAGCACTTGGAGCCTGTATTGGAGCTGTGGTAGGCCTTGTTGCAATTACACCTGCTGCTGCATTTGTAACCGTGGGGCAAAGCGTGTTTATTGGGTTTGTTGCAGCCATAATTAGTAACCTGGCCGTTCACTATAAAAACAATTCAGTTATTGACGATACCTTGGATGTATTTGCTTGCCATGGTGTAGGGGGTATGGTTGGGATGATTCTTACTGGTGTTTTTGCTCGAGATGTAGGCTTGATATATGGACAATTCACCACATTCATAATCCATATTTTGGCATTGCTAGGGGTTGCGATATTCACCTTTGTTGGTGTAATGCTTCTTTATCGGCTAACAAATTTCATCGTTTCTATGCGAGTAGATGATTCTGCAGAAGAACAAGGATTAGATATTAGCCAGCACAATGAGGCTTACAAAATTCTATAACTTCATAAAAATGGGTACTACCTGTGGGCTAGGTCGTGCGGAAAGCTAAATTTGCTTTATGCCTAATTTTCTTACCCAAACTGCGAGAGACATTTTACAGAATCACCCAAGCCTTAAAAAGGTAGGGATCATTTTGCCAAGCAGGCGAGCGGCCGTTTTTTTGAAGAGGGAGCTGAGCCAGCAAATAGAAAAACCTATTTGGAGCCCATATATCAATACTATTGAAGACTTTTTATTGGAGTCTCTTAATTGGAAGCAGGCTGATCAATCGGGTTTGATGTTTCAGTTATATCAATGTTATACCGAGGTAGCACCCCAACCTCAAGAAAGCTTTGGCGACTTTAGCCAATGGGCACATTTGCTTCTGGCAGATTTTAATGAGATTGACAGATACAAGGTTGATGCGCGTGAGCTATTTGCCTACCTGAGTGATGTGGAGCGCATTAAAAAGTGGAATCTGGAGCCCGGGCAGGAATTAACAGAACTGGTTAAAAACTATCTTAAACTCTGGGAATCTTTACCCGCTTTATACCAAAAGTTTACAAGCACCCTGGCAGAAACTGGAGAGGTGTATCAGGGCATGGCATACCGCAAGATGTCGGAGGAATTGGAAAACCACTTGCCCGCCATAAAAGGCAGGTTCGAAAAATTAATCTTCATTGGTTTCAATGCACTTAATGCGGCTGAAGAGGATATCCTGTTAAAGCTATACAGAGAAGGCGTTGCCGAGTTTTATTGGGATGTAGATGACTATTATTTTAACGATTTGGCACAGGAAGCCGGCAACTTTCTACGAAACAGTAAATTGGTTCGTGAGCTTATAGATAAGGACGATTTTAAGTGGAGGCATGATTCCCTTTCAACCATTCCTAAAAAAATAAAGGTTATTAATGTGAGCGGGCGCCACTTAATGGCCGTGGCTGCAAATGCTTCAGTATTGGAGTTTCAGGAGCAGCAACTCGAAAATGTGGCGGTGGCTTTGGCCGATGAAGAGCTGCTTCCGTTATTCTTAAATAATCTGGCCGATGATATCCCTACACTAAATGTGACTATGGGTCTCCCCATGACCAGCACACCAGTGGCGGGCTTTTTTCAGCTGTTGCTGGATATGCTTCAGGAATTTGAAAATACCGGTAGAAGGGATTCTTTGAAAAGACCTGCTTTTCACTTTCAAAAGTGGGATGATCTTTTGAGCCATCATTTATTTAAAATTTGGTGCGGAGATGCTGTTTTTGCTGAAGCCCTAAGGCTTCAGATTAGAGATAGAAATCGGATTTTCATCTCGGTCGAGGAGATGGAAGGCTGGAGCAGTGGCAGTTTTACCACATCCGTTATTAAGTTTTTTACCCAAAACGTAAATGGGTCCATCTCTGAAATGTGGACCAGGCTTTCGGAAGTGGCACAAGCCATAAATGATCAACATCAAAATAAGGATGTCCTGTTGCAGTCCCTCTTCGGCTTTTTTAAACTCTTCAATCGCCTAACCGATTTAATGAGCCAATATCCCTTTGTTGATGATGTAAAAACCGCAGTACGGTTTTACCGTGATTTGGTGCGAAGCGAAACTTTGGATATTTATGGTGAACCCCTAAGCGGATTGCAGGTAATGGGGATGCTGGAAACCCGTACTCTGGATTTTAAGAACCTTGTAATAACTTCACTCAACGAGGATGTTTTACCCAAGGGTAAATCGCAAAACAGCCTAATTCCATTCGATATAAAACGAGAGTTTGGCTTACCTACCTATCTCGATAAAGATGCCGTTTTTGCCTATCACTTTTACAGGCTCATTCAACGTGCGGAGAATATTCACCTTATCTACAATGGCCTTTCCGAAGGGTTGGGAAGTGGTGAAGCCAGCCGGTTTATCAGGCAGTTGCAATTTGAAGCTGGGCCTAATATTACCTTCGAGGAGATGAGCCCCGCCTTTGGAATTGATACTTCTGATACCGTGGAAGAGGAAATTGTAAAGACGCCAGCCGTTATGGCCAGGTTGTACGAAATGGCCCAAGAAGGATTTTCCGCAACAGCTTTAATTGATTATATAAACGACCCTTTGGAGTTTTATAAAAAACGGGTATTAAAACTACGGGAGGCCGATGAGGTGGAGGAAGTAGCCGGATATGACACCCAGGGAAATGTGGTGCACGAGCTGTTGGAGCAGTTTTATTCGGTAGATGGAAAAAAGGAAAAGGTAAAATCTGTGTTAAACGCAGGCGATCCGATTTTCGCCCAAAGCAAAGATGAAATTAGAAAGTTGGTGGTAGAGCAGCTACAGGATAAGGCAAAGCTCAGTGATTTGGATAAAGGCAAAAACCTACTCATTCGCGAAATCCTTACCGGGATGGTGGTAAATTTCCTGAAAAAGGAAAAGGAGGAACTGCAAAAACTGGAACAGGCGGGTGAAGTGCTAAGTATGATTGGGCTTGAGGGAAAGCACAATGCCAACCTCACGCTAAAATCTGGTTTGGAGGTTAACCTAAAGGGAATAATTGACCGGATTGACCGTGTTGGAAAGGATGTTAGACTAATTGATTACAAAACGGGCTCGGTTGTTCCACAAAACATTTCCATTAATGAAATGGCCGATATGAGGCAACCAAAAGATAAAAACAAGTCTTTACAACTAATGATGTATGCCTGGCTCTTTTTTAAAGAGGAGGTTGGCTACAATGAAATTTCACCGGCAATTATCAGTCTGCGCAAAGCAAATGATTGGCTGATGCCTTTGAAAGTAGGTAAGAGTAATAGCATCTCAAGAGAGTTGATGCCTGATTTTGAGGAGTTTTTAACCAGTTTACTGGAAGAAATTTTCAACCCAAATATTGCTTTTACCAAAAAGCCATTAACTTTGGTAACAGATGAATAAACTGATAACCATATTAACCCTGCTACTTGTAATGCCTGTTTTTGGATGGGCGCATGGCGACAAAAACCCGTTTTCCCTCTCGGGGGTAATTACGGATGAAAGTGCCAGGCCAGTAAGTGGAGCGGTTATCAGTATTGAAAAAAATGGCGAAGTCATTCACTCTACTGAAACTGATGCACTGGGAAACTTTGAACTGAAGATGGAGGGCCCGATTCCTCGCATCGACCAACTAAAAATTACAGTTCAAAAAAAGGGCTACAAAAGCCAACGTGTGAGGCCCATACAGTGCAATGAGAAGTTCATCAACATTCAGTTGCAACGCCAACTTCCCATCCCAATCATTAAGCCCATTGGAGGTTCTCCGGGCATATCCGTTTAATTTTATGATCACATCTTCTGATATTTCAAGTGCTGCAAAGCGCATTGAAGGCATTATTCATAAAACCCCAATTTTAACCAGTAAGTTTTTCAATAATCTCGCTGGCGCGGAGATATTCTTTAAATGTGAAAATTTTCAAAAAACGGGCTCCTTTAAAGCAAGGGGAGCTACAAACTCAATCTTAAAACTTAGTAAAACCGAAGCTGCGAAGGGCGTTACAACTCATTCCAGCGGAAATCACGGACAAGCCCTGGCATGGGCTGCCAGAGAAAATGGAATAAAGGCCTACATCGTAATGCCCAAAAATGCCCCTTCGGTAAAAGTGGATGCTGTAAAAGAGTATGGTGCTGAGGTAGTGTTTTGCGAATCAACATTAGAGGCACGGGAAACTACTTTGGAAGAGGTGATGGTTAAAACCGGTGCCACTTTTATTCCTCCCTTCAATTACCAAAACACCATTGAGGGCCAGGCCACATCTGCATTTGAGGTTTTTCAGGATATAGAAAATCTGGATTTTTTATTGGCACCTGTTGGCGGAGGCGGTTTGCTTTCGGGATCTGCTTTAAGTGCTAAGTATTTCTCGTCCCAAACTACAGTTTTTGGCTGTGAGCCTGAGGAGGCTGATGATGCATTTCAATCCCTTAAAACCGGAATACTACAACCAGCCAAAAAGCCAACTACTATTGCTGATGGTCTTCGTACATCATTGGGGGACATCACCTTTGGCTACATTCAAAATGATGTAAATGATATTTTGCTTTGCAGCGAAAAGGAAATAGTTGAAACCCAAAAAATGATTTGGGAGCGGATGAAAATTGTGGTGGAGCCTTCAAGTGCTGTTCCCTTGGCCTGCCTACTTAATAATACGGATGGTTTTCGCGGAAAGCGATTGGCCATTATTTTAAGTGGTGGTAATGTGGATTTGGGCAAGTTGCCTTTCTGAGTTTATCCCTATTTTTGCCGCGAATTCAGCAAATCAACCTACATGAAATTTGGAGTTGTAATTTTTCCGGGAAGTAACTGCGATCAAGACATGATTTATGTGTTGCGCAACATTATGAAACAAGAGGTGGTAGAACTTTGGCATAAAGACACCGACCTGCAAAATGTTGATTTTGTAATGCTCCCTGGCGGATTTTCATTTGGTGATTACCTGCGTTCAGGTGCTATTGCCCGTTTTTCTCCAATTATGGAAAAGGTGATTGAATTTGCAAACAACGGTGGATATGTAATGGGAGTGTGCAACGGTTTTCAGGTGCTTTGCGAAGCGGGCCTGTTACCGGGAACTCTGCAGCATAACCCAAGCCACAGTTTTAGTTGTAAAAACGTTTTCCTAAAAACCGGTTCTAATAGCAATGCGCTTACTGCTGGTCTTGAAGGGGACAAGGCCTATAAAATTCCGATTGCACATGGTGAGGGTAGCTACTTTGCTACCGAAGAGACTTTGAAGTCTCTGAAAGATAATGAGCAGATTATTGCTTATTACTGCGATGAAAACGGTGAAATCACCGAAGGTGCAAACCCAAATGGTTCTTTGCAAAACATTGCCGGAGTTACAAATGCAACCAAAAACGTTTTTGGAATGATGCCACACCCGGAGCGTGCCGCTGATGAAAATCTTGGAAATGTGGATGGGCGTGCGTTCTTCGAAAGTTTGTTGAAGAACCTGGTTCCGGCTTAACGTACTCTTATGCGGATTGTTAAATCCGACACTCTTACCGAATCCCAAAAGAAACAGATAGTTATAATCTGGAATGCCGAATATCCGGTAGGTCTGATGTATTCCTCAACTCAGGGTTTTAATGATTATTTATCAAAGCTTGACGACCTTACTCATTATCTTATAGAAGTGGATCAAACGGTGATAGCCTGGATGAGCACTTTTTATAGGGACAATGAAAGGTGGTTTGCCATGATGATTGATTCCACCTACCAAAAACAAGGATTGGGTAAACAACTACTGCAGGCCCTTAAAGCTGATCATCAAGAAGGATATGGCTGGGTAGTAGATCATGAGGAGTACCTTAAGGTGAATGGGGAAACGTATCATTCACCGCTTCAATTCTACCTTAAAAATGACTTTAAATTAATTTCTGATTGCAGGTTAGAATTGCCGCAGCTTTCTGCTGTTAAGATTTCGTGGCGAAGGCCTAAATGAAAAAGCAGCTTTAGGGCTGCTTTTTCATTTCACTATCTGATTAGGTTATTGCTTCCCAATCCGTTCCACAATTGTGAGTTTACCCGCTATAATGCGCAGTGTGTACATACCGTTGGCAAAATCACTTAGGTCAATGGTTTCCTTTAATTGAGATCCGGCTGCAACTTCCTTTCGCAGAACCACAGCGCCATTAAAGGCAATAATTTCATAGGAAATACTACTTACACCGGGGTTTGCCATTTCAAATGCTGCTATACCTGAAGTGGGGTTGGGATATAACTTAAAACCAACAAGAGCTTTTACTTCGTCCATTCCAAAGTTTTGAATTATTGTTGGGTCTGAAATATCAAAGCAGGTGGTAAGTCCTATTCTTACGCTATATGTACCATTGCCAGTAACCGTGTAGGTTTGAGCAGTGGCTCCAGCAATGGGATTTGGGCCGCCATACCACTGGTAATTGTAGCCATTTTGGTTACAAGTAA
>CAXBJE010000170.1:0-7144 GCA_963975525.1 uncultured Owenweeksia sp.
AAATCAGAAGTGATATTAAAAGCTACAATTAATCTTCCTGACTGATCGGGATGAAAATAAATATCGTCAACCATACCTACTTTAAAACCGTTTACGTAAACTGGTTTGGCAGGAGTAAGGCCTTCTACACGCTCATAAATGGCGTAAACCACTTTTTTGTTTTCAAAAACATCCTGGCCCTTTAAAAAATTAAAGCCCCAATAAAGGAGCACCATGGCAATGATGGCTACAAGGCCAACTTTAAATTCCCTACTTACTTTCAAGTGGTCTATTTTTTATGATTAACAAAGATGAAAAATATTATTCAAGAAGCTTCCGAGCTTCATCAATGGTCACCCTTTTTCCATTGGCCAAAGCTACTACAAAGGCGTCCTTAAAACCAGCGTTTTTCATTTTTTGACGAAGGGCTTCCGCACCCTCAACAGTGGAGCTTTGGCCAACCACATATTTATAGAGTCCCTTATCCTCATAATAGGTTACACCATCAACACCCATAAAGTTTTCCGGCTTTAATTCCTTTTTTAATCCGCTGGTAATTATTTGTACGGTATAATACACATCAGGAGCCTCAACCGCCTTCACTGGTTCCTCCTTGGCTGGCTCAACAGGTTTTTGTTTTTCAGGTTCTGTTTTTACCGTTTCAATTGGCTTTTCGATAGGCTTTACCACGGGGTTTTGCGGTTGAGGTTTTGTAGTAAGGTTAAATGATTCACGCTCCTCTTTATATTCTTTAAACGCCCGGTAAATGGCACTGGCCATAAAGGTTTGGCCCTTTTCTGAGTTTAAATAATCCTCTTCAGCAGGGTTGGTCAAAAATCCAAGTTCAATAAGTGCTGATGGCATGGTGGCCATTTTAGTTACCATAAGCGGCTGTTGCTTTACGCCTCTATCCTTACGTTGTACCCTATCTCTAAATTGATTTTGCACCTTTTGCGCAAAGCTCACACTCTGGTTCATAAAGGTGTTTTGGTACAAAGTAAATATGATGTAGCTGGCAGGGTCATTCGGATTAAAACCCTCGTATTTCTCCTCAAAGTTTTCCTCCAGATATATTACCGAGTTCTCCCGCATAGCAACCCTAAGGTTGTCGTCATCGTGGTTTCTTCCCATTACTATAGAGGTAGCTCCAGAAACTGTATTGTTAGTAAATGCATCGCAATGGATGGAAATAAACAGATCAGCGCCTGCGCGGTTGGCTATTTGTGCGCGCTCTTGCAAGTCCACAAAAACATCGGTTTTTCTGGTGTACAAAACCTTTACGTCATCAAAATTTTCTTCAATATAACTACCAACCTTTAGGGCTACGGCCAGTGCTATATCCTTTTCGGTAGTCTTATATCTGCGGGTTCCCAGGTTGCCGGGGTCGTGCCCACCATGGCCGGCATCAATCACCACCACCTTTACTCCATCAGATGCTGGTGTGCCAACAACTGCTTGTGAACTTATGTATGATAGTCCTAAAAGTATTATGAATACAAGGCTCTTCTTCAATGGTCTGTTTTTTGATTAGCTTTGGCGGCTCTAATAACGAGCCACAAAATTCTCACGCAAAGTTATAGGTCATCTTGAGCAAAAGGGTGCTAAAAATTATCATTTTATTAACGGCCTTTGTTGGTTTAATTGTACCCGCCACTGCTCAGGTAGAGCCAGGTGATTCCATTCCCTCTGCCAACTCCGTTCCATTCACAAATGATTCCACTGCTTTAGCAGATGATTCCACAGGTTTTAAGATAAGCCCACTTACAGGTGAAAAGCTAAGGCTCAGCACTGACTCCGTATATGTTACCCCCGTGCCCAGCGAAGATGATCTTTTACCTAGCATGGTAGAATACACCGCCAATGATAGTATTGTAGGGAGTATGGATTTGGGTGAAGCCTTTCTTTACAGGGAAGCCGTTGTAAAGTATAAAGACATTACTATTAAGGCGGGTTTTATTAAAATAAACTTCAATTCAAGCGAAGTACTTGCTACGGGTATTAAAGATAGCTCTGGCTCTGTTATTCAAAAACCCATATTTACTGAAAGCGGCAAGTCGTACAGGGCCGATACCATGCGCTATAACTTTAAGAGCAAAAAAGCGCAGATCAAGAAGGTTATAACTCAAGAGGGTGAGGGCTTTTTACATGGTGATAAAGTGAAGAAGGTGTCGGATAAAGTGCTGTATGTTCAGAATGCATCCTACACAACTTGCAGTCATGAAGATCCTCACTTTAAGATAAACACGCCCAAAGCCAAGGTTATTACCGGGGATAAGATTGTAACCAAGTTTGCTTACTTAGAGTTGCTTGAAATCCCTACGCCACTTATGGTTCCGTTTGGTTTTTTTCCAACCACCCAAACACGTAAATCCGGTATCATCATCCCCACCTATGGTAAAAATGAGTATAGAGGTTACTTTTTAACTAATGGTGGGTACTACTGGGCGGCCAGCGAGTATTTTGACCTTACCCTTACGGGAGATATCTATACCCAGGGGGGCTATGGACTAAAGAGTGCCAGTAGCTACTCCAAGCGATATAAGTATAACGGAAGTCTCTCCGCCAGCTACAACAAGATAAAGTTTGGTAAAGAAGAATTTGCGGAATTTGCCCGTGAGTTTTTTGATAATCGTTCGGATTTTGCCATTACCTGGAGCCATAATCAGGATGCTAAGGCCAGACCTGACTTTAGGTTTAATGCCAGCGTAAATATTGCTTCGTCAAATTATTATCGTGTTACCAGTACCAATGCGCAGGATGTGTTGCAGAACCGTTTAAATTCGAGCGTAAGCATAAATAAAACATGGACAGGTAAGCCTTATAACCTTACAGCCAGCATAAACCACAGCCAAAACAACCAAACCAATGATATGACGGTTACTCTGCCGGATGTAAACTTTGGGGTAAACCGACAATTTCCGTTTAAGAGGAAGATAAGGGTGGGGCAGAAAAAATGGTTTGAGGAGATAGGATACAGCTACAACCTTACGGGTAAAAATGAAATTCAAACCAAGTTAAATAAGCCATTTTTTACCGAAACTGTTTTTAGGGATAGTTCAAGAAGCGGTATTCAACATCGTATCCCTATCAGTGCCAACTATAAGGTATTCAAGCATTTTGTGCTAAGCCCCAGTGTAAATTATACCGAACGCTGGTACTTCAATCGCCTTGACAGGGAAAGTATTATCGACACTGTAAATGGCGTACCTACCTATAGGGTGGTGGTAAAAGATACGACCACGGGTTTTTACTCAGCTCGCGATTTTGGTGCAAGTGCAGCCCTTTCTACAAAGCTATATGGCACCTGGCGGTACAAAGGCTTTATCAGAGCTATAAGGCATGTGGCCACACCTTCCGTTGGGTTTTCGTATCGCCCGGATTTTAGTACAGACTTTTGGGGGTATTATCAGGAGTTGCAAACCAATGCCGATGGTACTACTGATAAATTTAGCCGATACAGCAGTAACCTGTACGGTTCTCCTGGGGAAGGAAAACAAGGCGCGTTAAATTTCTCATTACAAAACACACTTGAGGCAAAAGTTAAAGACAAGCAAGACAGCACAGGCTTAAAAAAAATCAGGTTGTTGGAGGGGGTAAGTTTAAACTCATCTTATAACATGGCGGCAGAACAGTATAAGTGGGCCCCCATTAGTTTAAGTGCACGTTCTTCCGTGTTCAACGGAATGATATCTCTGGTATATAATGCCAGTTTTGACCTATATGGTTTTGATAAGGGCCTGGATTCTACAGGAAGGGTAATTGGTAGGGTAAATGAATATGCCTTTGATGTAAACGGAAAGCTGGCAAGGATTACAAGTCAGCGTATTACTATGGGGTTGAACCTGAGCCCCGAACGTTTTAACTTTAATAAAAAAGGAAAAAGCAAAGGTGATAAAGAGCCGGTGGATAAAGTACCCGGCAAAATTGACGGTTTGCCTCCAACAAATGAGCTGGGAATTACGGAAGGAGATATTGACTATTACCGAAGGATGGGCTATGTAGATTTTGACGTGCCCTGGACTTTGAATGTAAACTACAACTTGAGTAAGAGCTACTCAGGCATCAAAACAACAGTAACTCAGTCAGCGGATATTTCCGGAGACTTTGAAATGACGGAAAACTGGAGAGTTGGATTTAGCACGGGCTATGACTTGGTAGCAAAAGATTTTACCTATACCTCCTTCGATTTTTACAGAAACCTACACTGCTGGGAGCTTCGTTGTTCCTGGATTCCGATGGGCTTTCAGCAATCCTACACGCTTACCATACGTGTTAAGGCATCTACTCTTAGCGACCTTAAGTTAACGAGACAAAGAGGTATTGGGGATTTTGAGAGGTAAAAATTAGAATTGAATGAAAGTCTATTTTCTAATTGTAAAATGAAAAGTACTTCCTTGGCCAAGTTCAGATTTGATCTTCACTTCTCCTCCAAATGATTCTACCAACTTTTTTACCGTAGCCAGGCCGATGCCATTACTGTCCACCCCAATCTTCTTGGGTGGTAAAGCTGTGAAAATTTCAAAAATCTTTTCATGAAACTCTTTCGGTATACCTGGACCGTTATCCTTTACAAACCATTTGTACTTTTTATTGGTTTCACTTAAATCAATTGTAATGAAGGAATGGGGCTTATCATTATGTTTAATAGCGTTGGATATTAGATTAATAAGTATTTGGTGCAAACCTGATCGATTTGTGTGAAGTTGTTTTATGCTGGTTTTCCAACGTATGGTACAGCTGGGGTTTGCAGAAAACAAACCGCTTATGTAGTCCGTCAACACGGCCATTTCAATAGTCTCCTTTTTTTCCCTAACGTGATTTTCATTTCGGCTATATTCCAAAAGGCCATCAACCATATCCCTCAGTTTAATTGAGGATTGTTTGATTAAGCGGAGGAACTCACGACCTCGTTCGTCAAGATTATCATGGTAAATTTCCATAAATAGCTCTGAAAGGGCAGAAATATTTCGTAATGGTGCACTAAGGTCATGTGCTGCCACAAATGCAAATTTATCCAGGTCGTCATTTTTAACCTTTAGCTGCTTCACCGCTTCCTCAAGTTCTTTTTCTTTTTTTCTTAGGTACAAAAGATTAACTACTTGTTGTGATAGTGCTTTTAGCGATTTTATTTGTTCAGATTTTAATTCTCGCGGTTGATTGTCTATAACACAGAGTGTTCCTAAGGGCAGTCCGCTTTCAGTAACCAAGGGAATACCTGCATAAAAAATCACTTTTGGGTCAGAAACCACCAGCGGATTGTCGTGAAATCTTTCATCCTTGCGAGAATCGTTTATCACAAAAATTTCATTTGGTGAATTGATGGCGTGTCCGCAGAAGGAGTATTTTTTAGGAGTTTCTGAGACATCAAGACCGTGGTGAGATTTAAACCACTGCCTATTTTCATCTAAAAGACTTACCAACGCAATGGGTGTTCCACATATTTGAGAGGCAATAGCAGTAAGGTTATCAAAATCGGCTTCTTCTAGCGTATCTAATATTGAAAATGACTCTAACTCCTTTAGCCTATCTGCCTCGTTTTCGGGAATGGTGGGCTCTAACATAAGTGTGTTCTTGGAAAGTGTAAACTGCAATCCTTTAGCAGTCAATCAATTTCGTTAGTTTAAAAAGTACCAAGGATAGATAATGTTTTTTGCTTACAAAAGCAATTTCAGGCCAAATGTTTCAAAAATTTAGCGTGTTTATTGCGACAAAATCATCCCCCCACCAAGCCTTCATTTTCTGCTCTATCCACTGGGCTTTTTTGGTAATAGGCTCTGGTCTGGTGTATTTGTCAATAAAGATTGACTTAACATCTTTGTCAATGGCCTCAACTACATAAAAGTTGGCCATGTCCTTGCGGATTGATAGGGTTACAAAATCCCTGCGGTAAAGCTTTTGATAAGCCTTGAAACTACCGTGAAAGACATTCCTTTGACCGAGTTCAATGGCGGTTTCACTCACTCTAATCTCTTTAATTCTAATGAAGGCCAATAGTACCAGCGTTACCAGAGCCAATAAAGTAATAATTGTAAAATCAATTGCAGCCCATGGAGAATGTGGGTTCCTCAAAATATAGATACATCCAAAAGACCAAAGAAGCATTAGCATGAGTAAAATCAATCGTTCATTGGACTGTCTGTGTAAAGTTTCACAATGCATAATTATCACGCTCATTTAGCAAAAGCAACGACAGGTAGGTAAGGGGCAAAAACCATCAGATTCTACGCTTTCAACCAATTTTTTATTATTGAAATCCCATTTTCCGTCATTATACTTTCTGGGTGAAACTGCACCCCGTACAAAGGATATTGGTTATGCTCAATGGCCATTACAACACCGTTAACACCTTTAGCGGTTACTTTAAAGTCAATAGGCAAACCGGCTTCGTCAATTGCCCATGAGTGGTATAAGCCAACTTCAAAAGTTTTTGGCATATCCTTAAGCAAAACAGAAGACTGTGCGGTTTTTAAGATCGGCCGCTTTATACCGTGTGCCACTAGCTGTTGGTTGTAAAGTGTGCCTCCAAAAAATTCTGCAATAGCCTGACAGCCCAAACAAACCCCAAGTATAGGGCGTGTTGTGTGGTACTTCTCAATAATAGCCATTGTAATTCCCGCTTCTGCGGGCAGTCCGGGGCCAGGTGATATTATATAATGCGTAAAAAGCTCGGCTTCCTCTGTTGTGATGGCATCATTGCGGACTACTGTAACATCATCAGCAAATTGCTCTACATAATGCAGTAGGTTGTAGGTGAATGAATCGTAGTTATCTATTATTAAAACTCTCAAGCTTGAATATCTTCGCTGCAAAGAAAATACAATCTTCAAATCACAAAACTCCAATTTTCAGATTCTCAAATCTTCAAATTTTACAAATGAAAAAAATAATCACCTCACCCAAAGCCCCTGCACCAATCGGCCCCTATAATCAGGCAGTAATGGCTGGCGACACTCTTTATATATCCGGCCAAATTGCTTTGAACCCAGAGACAGGCGAATTAATGATGGCCAGTATTGAAGAGGAAACAAAGTGGGTAATGAATCACATAGGCAGCATATTAGCTGAAGCCGGCATGGATTACAGCAACTTGGTTAAGTGCTCCATTTTTGTTACAGATATGGAAAACTTTAGTGCAATTAATCAGGTTTACGGAACTTACTTTCAT
>CAXBJE010000171.1:0-7066 GCA_963975525.1 uncultured Owenweeksia sp.
TATTGTATTCAAGATTGTAATTGGAACACCTGATAAATCTAAAATTGTAATTGGTTTATCACTTCCTATCCAACCTTTCAGTAGGTCGTCTAAATCCTTGTTAACCTCCCCATCAGATTTTGGAGTCAAATCTGTAGGTTTGAATATGAAGTCAAACCGTGGAATTCTTAGTTTTGAACCAAGTGAATGAAGTTGTTGGCCATTTGTTAAAGGAGATTCATTTTGGTATTGAACTCGATCCCCATTTGATCCATTTGAATTAATTTTTTTAAAGATAGGAGGAAGGCCAGTAATTGGGTCGCCTTTAATCTCATTTCCATCTTCATCTAATTCATAAGCTAAGGGCTTCCCCTCCTTATCCTGATAAAGTTTACCAAGGGTTTGTGTATACAACTCATACCAGAGATGATTTAAACTAAAAGGGACTGGAGAATCCACATTTAAGGTGTCAGCACTCAACCCATTTCTAGGATACTTTTCTAAGCTCTTCCTTTTTTCAGATAATATCCTTTCTAATATTGTATTATAATCTTTTTCATTTGAAATCTTCCCGAAACTAACCTCGCACAGTTCATCAAAATTTAAGGCCCAAAACGGAAGGAGAAGCTCTTTTTCAACACTTCCAGCACTTTTATCTGCATTTATCTTATAAATGTTGGCTTTGTCTTTTAGTGCCTGTCCATATTCACCGTGAATATCAAAAACCAAAATTCTAGAAGACGGATATTTCTCTGCATCTGATAAAGCATTTAATAAGCTTGCAACGGTTGTAGATTTACCGGAACCTGTTGTTCCAACAACTGCAGAATGTCTTGTTATTAATTTGTTTACATCAATTAAAGCTGGAATAGATTCAGCGCCTGCTATATGTCCAACATTCACAAAATAGGGTTTGTCAGGTTGACCGTATATTCTTTTTAAATCTTCCTCTGAAACTAAATGAACCTCGTCACTTATAGTAGGATATTGGGAAATACCTCTTTGGAATTCACCTGCTCTTTGTCCTTCACCAACTAATTGGATGGTAATCCATCTATTACCGAATGGCTGACTTTCCACTTGATTTTCTGGGACTGCTCCCGCTCCAACTTGTGTGATAATACCAAATAGATAATTATATCCTATAGGAATTTTCACAAAGCTCCCAATTTGTCCAATGCGATAACCTTCTCCGTTAACATAAGTCAATCCTGATAGTGAATCATTAACCATTGCTACCCTTATGGTTGTTCCAGTTACATCTTGAACTGTGCCCAAGTAAGTGGAATTATTTTTCATCTAATCTAGTTTGATTATAGCCAATAAGTGCTTGAAGGAAATCACCCAACTTAGAGAAGTCACCTAAATTTAAGAGGTGCTTTTCCTCAGAACCTTCCGTAGGTGGAATTTTTTGAATACAGTTTGCCAAGTTATCTTCATCCTCCATTTCCAACGGTATTTTCCATTTTCCTCGCACAGTTCCAATCATTGCCTCATCAGAAGACCACAATGCAAGGTTATTTCTGTTTTTAGCTAATTGCATTGCTTTAGGATAGCGCTCCACCGTTTGCCCTGAGTCTTCGAAGGTCAAAGTGTCAAATAAAAAAGCAATTACCATAGAATTTGGATTTGCTTTTAATGCACTTAATATAGTATCATTCAAGTGTTCATCATTAAATGAATAACCTGAAATAATCATTAATGAATTTGGCAATCTTAAAAATCGATTAAGTTGGTCTACCAAAGCTAAATATGGCATTTTTCTACTTTGTTCATATTTCAAATGAGAAGGATATATCAAATATGAATCACCGTTAGCTTTTGTTAAACTAGATCTATAAACCTCTTTGTTCTCTTTTTGAAACCAATTAATAGAACCATGAATTTTCCACAATCTAGTCCAATGCTTAGGAATTAAATTATCCTCTACGGCACGTAAATCGAAAAAAGATTGTCTTGAACCTACAAATCCATCAAAATATGGAATGGACAAATCCTCGAAGGCTTCTTCAAGAAGTAGATCATAATTTGTAGTAAATACCTCAATTGGTTTTTCCCTATCAATTGAAATCCATTGGGCAAGTTTATGGTATGGTGTATCCTTATCAGGAAGGTTTACCTCAAGCTTTTCAACAATTTTATTGCAAATGTTTTTTTCAAGTTCGATTAAGTTTTCATTTGTTAATCCTCTGACTGAATTACCAACAGACACTTCCTTCAACCCACGAAGGAAGCTCAGTATATCTTCAACATTATTTGATTTTAGGTTTGATTTAGTTACTTCATCAATCAGCTTGTCAAAAATATTCTTCTCCTTCGATTTAGATTTTAATTCATTAATTATATATTCTGTAAGCTTTGCCACATCAGGTATTAGAGGCCATTCATTCACTGGCACATCTACGGCTAGAGGGCACCCTGCTGAAATAAAAAAACCTATTGGTTTTTTGTCTTGTGATAGCGTTTGTCTTAAAAACTTTATGTGTTTTACTGGATCGTGTGTTGTCATTGTTTCCGTTGATTTGCTTATCTCGCTGTAGGTAATTCAATTGAGTATCTCACAGCTTTTGTTTATATAAATTCCAACCAAGTCGATTATATTGTTATCCAACCAAAGCGCATTTATATTAGTGTAAATAGCCTTATAGAAACAAAGGCAAAATGAAGGATTTCAAGAGGAGGCAATTGGTTGATCATTAGTTTATAGTCAATCGAAAGTAGGAAAATGAACTCAACAAATGGAGGTTTACTTTTCAATGGTTATTAACACCTATAAAATAATGAGGGTGGTATTGGAAAAATTACCAATGTAGAATGGCTATGGAGTTGTGCCAAATAGAACCATAAACCTAAAGAATGTGGTTTACTTATTAAGGGAATTTACCAAAGGGGGGGAGGTAGCTTTATACTCCTTTAAGCTGCTGTATTTTCTGCAACACCTGGTACACCGAAAAGCTACGTGCAACACGGTACATTTCTTTATCATTTAGTTTAAGAAGTACCACAGGCAAGGTAAACACCATAGATTGGCCGGCCAGTTCGGGTTCATCCTCCACATCTACCACACGTACATTCACTTCCGGAAAAACTTCATGTGCGGCTTCCAGAAGCTTTGGCTTTAGTACCTGGCACACGCCACAGTTTTTACCAGTAAAGTAGAGTAGCTCAATCATACTAATAGTTATGAATGGGCCGCAGGTGTTTTCTTAAAGCTTTTAACCAGCTTTTTACTTCCACCAATAATCAGCAGTACCACAGCGCCAATAAGCAGTCCGGCTAAAAACTCAAAGAGAATGCCCGGAATGGGGATATGCTCTTCCAGGTGATGCATAAAGGAAAGGTTGTGGACAAAAATGCCACCCGAAACCAGGAGCAGGGCTATGGTTCCAATCACCGAAAGGCTCTTAATTACTTTGGGCAGGGCGTTTACCAGCACCAGTCCCACCTTGTCAGAAAAGGTATTGTCCTCGGGGTTTAGCTTAATCAGCTTAAACCCGAAATCATCCATGCGTACAATTAAGGCCACTATGCCATAAACCCCCACGGTAGCAGCAAGGGCAATGGCTGATACCACCATTATTTGTACGGGCAAGGCCTCCAGGGCTACGGAACCAAGAGCAATGATTACAATCTCTACGGAAAGTATAAAGTCGGTTATAATGGCAGATTTTATCTTTTTCTTTTCCAGCTCCAACAGTTCTTCTTTGGGCAGGTCTCCCTTTAGTACGGGGGTGGCATGTTGTTCATGCGGAAAAAAGAACTCGTAAATTTTTTCGGCTCCTTCATAGGCAAGGTACAGTCCACCGATAATAAGTATTACTGTAATGGCCGGGGGAAAAAGAGCGCTTAGTCCAAAGGCTACGGGTAGGATTATCAGCTTATTGAGCAATGAGCCTTTGGTAATTGCCCAAAGCACAGGCAGCTCACGTGATGACATAAAGCCGGAGGCCTTTTCGGCATTTACGGCCAGGTCATCACCCAGAATACCTGCTGTTTTTTTTCCGGCAACCTTGCCCATGGTTGCCACATCATCCATTAAGGATGCAATATCATCGAGTAGTGCAAAAAAGCCTGAAGCCATACCTAAAGTTTAGGCGGCAAATTAAAGGGATAATGTTTAAAAGTAGGGGAAGGGAGCGGTGTGTTATTTACCGACACAAAATTTTCTAAAGAAACCTTAGCAGGCATAGATTTCTATTGAGCCTCGGCTTCATTGTCCAGTTTTTCAATTTCCTTTTTAACTTCTTCTATAAGTTGTTTTTCGGTGGGTAAATAAAGTTGGTACTTGCTGGCTATGATTGTGTTGTTATCTAACGGAAGCGTAATTTTCACCATGGCATCATTTTTATCCGCACACAGTAAAATGCCAATAGTGGGATGCTCAAACTCTTGTCGCTCATGGCGGTCGTAATAATTTACATACATCTGTAGCTGACCAATGTCTTCATGGGTGATTTTTTGCGTTTTGATTTCCATTATTACAAAGCTTTGTAATAATCTATTATAGAAGACCAAATCGACAAAAAAGTCATCACCCTCCAAATGAATTCTCTTTTGCCGCGCTACAAATGAAAAGCCATTACCCAGCTCCAATAGAAAGTCATGCAGATGTGTAATAATAGCCGTTTCCAGGTCTTTTTCGTAATAATTAGATTCTTGCTTTAACCCTAAAAATTCCAAAACCATTGGGTCTTTAATAATTTGAGATGGAAGCATAGGCGTTTGTTCTTCTCTAGCGACCTGTAAAACTTTTCACATCGTTGCTCAACAATAGCCGTTCGTATAGCTGACTGTTGACTTGCCGTTCCAACTGCCTTGCAGACCAGTTGTTCTTAGTGCTTTCGGCTATGTAAAAGGTCCGCTTATCTTCATTGTCAATGGATATCAGCAATTTATAGTGCGTCCAGTTTAATTGCGACCGCAGTGCGGACGCAATTGGAAAAGTTCTATAAAACTGACGATATCGTTCCAACTGTCTCACTGAAAAACCACTTCCAAAATTTGGTTGCAACTCTTTGGAAATGCCTTTTATCAAATAGCTACCGTATGTAGCACGATCCTCGCCCTGTTGCTCCTCCTCAAAAATCACTTTGCCTATCTGCCAATACATCATTACCCGTTCAGCATTTACAGAACGTACAGCTCTGTCTCTGGCACTGGTAATGATTTCCTGTATTTGTGATAAAAGTTCTTTTTTTAGCTGCATGTCAATCACTTCCTATTATGATGCGTACTCTTACTCAATCTCTTGGTTCTGGTTGGTAAACTAGCGCCAGATTACTTACCGATACAAAATGTAACCGTCTTTGATTTTCAGTGGTTTATGTGTTTGAGGTACAAATAGGGTACAATTATCAGTGAATAATGCCAAATTACTACATTTATCCCTTAACCATTTAACCTATTCAGTATGGAAAAGAACCCAGAAAATTACTCAGGAAAGGAATTAAAGAAAATTGTTGGCCTGAACCTTAAAATTGGCATTGGCCTTGTAAATGATGCTGAGGCTAAGGAATATATTGAGGGGCAGATTTTAGGTTTTGAAATAGAAAGTTTCCCTCCTTACAGTCCACGTGTCGTTCGCATTGATACTGGGGAGAACACGGTAAAGGAGTATAACATCTTTGAGTTAAAATCATTTGAGATCAGACAGGACTAAGAACAACAAAATTTAAAGTAAATCGCGGGGCAGCAAGCAGAGGAATTAGCGAATAGAGCAATTTGCACAGGAACCAATATTTATTACTCCATGCACATGGTTTCGAATTCTATGTTATTATTTCTAGGGATGGATGAGTATTAAATCTGTCTGGGTCAGCTAGACATAAATGGAATCTGTAAGGAAGGTCGTATTTTATTAAAGCTTGATTCAGGTATTCTTTAGTTTCAAAATTTCTTTTTGATTTTGACTGTAGGACTTTAGTAACAATATCTTCAACACTCCCTTGCAAATTGACATAATGGATTTCTTTGGTGTTTAGATGTTTAAGTACCCCAGTAGAAAGGCACTCCAAGAAATAGTCCCACTGTAAATTAACATCAACGTCAAAATTCGCATAATAGCGATATCCTTCCTTTTGTTTTAACTCGTAAAGAACATTTGAGTCCGTGATCCGAAGTTTAGAAATGTCAGTTTCTAAACCAATCCGATTTATACTTTGAAGTCTTTCCACAACAAGTCTTTTTACATTTTGTAGAAAACTTATTTCTTCATTTCCCTTAATTATCAAATAGTCATCCATCTGAATACCTATAAGGTTTTCTTGTCTGCTTTTACTTGAAATTGTGGCCTCCAGCTTTCCTAAGATACCAACCCCTACTATATAAGGCAAGTCTATGATAGGAGAACCTAAGTGATGAGGCTGAAGTAATTCAATTCCTAGAGTCTTTGCTCTTTTAATTGCTGGTTGTGTAAAACCCATCATGGAAAAGCATATTACCTTATTTGCCTTTATTTCATTGGATAAATATTTACCTACTAAGCCATCAATAGTATCTCCTCCAACTTTTTCTGACCAATTCTTTGCCTCTCCGCAAATCAGAATGTCAGATACGCCAAGTCGTCCAGAAATTCTGGTATCAATTTGTCTCTTATTTTCACTTTCAGAGCCAAAGTCTTTAATATCATGTTCGACTTTAAAAGATGCTGGCAAATCTTGCTCACAAAATTGACACAGCAATTTTTCAAATTGTTTTGGGGTTAGTTCCATAACCAAATTTTACTCAATCTCAATTTTATCTATTTCCTTCATGAGTCTATCAGTTTCGGTTAGGGCTACAATAATTTTTTGATAGTGTAGTATGTCGTCAAACTCCAGAGTGCGCCCCTTACGGTCTTTAAGCCACTTTTGAGCGGGTTGGTAGCCTCCAATATAGAACTCCCATGCAACGAGTGGTATGTTATCAAAATATTGCTCCCCGTTTAGCCATATACGGCCAAGGTTGTTTTTGGTATCAAATAGCTCCCAATCTTTTTGAGCAACTTTTGTTGTGATGATATTACTCCCATCTTTGGGATAGGTAGTAATGTAGTCTTCAACCTTAGCAGATTCTAATAAATGAATTTGGCGTATTTCGCCCCCTAGCT
>CAXBJE010000172.1:0-7046 GCA_963975525.1 uncultured Owenweeksia sp.
TTGGCCCCGGTTTTAGCGGCCTTTAGTGCCTCTTGTGCAGACTGGAACGCAACATAAGACCCTCCATACTTTACACCTTCAAGTGCTAAGTTGGCTGTTTTTAAAGCGGCTGTTGCCACACCATAGGCGGTGTAGTATCCTGCCAGTTTTGCTCCATAATAGGTGGCCGCAGGTTTTTCGTACCATTTTAGTTTTTTTATTGTTCTCTTGGTACTGTTTATATCATTTAAAATGGAGTTAACCTTACGTTGAGCACTGTCTAAAGCGCTTTGCGCAGAGCCAATAGAATTCTTATACGCCTTTTCTGCTGCTGCAACCTCATTTTGAGCTGAGGTTACTCCTGAATTGTAGTCTCGCTCGGCCTGTGCTACTGCAGCCTGTGCCGATGCTATCCCGGAGTTATAATCCTTCTCTGCCTGGGTTACTGCATTTTTGGCCGTGTTAAATGCCTTATCATACGTTACTTTGGCGTCATTAAGCGTTTTTTGGGCTTTGCCAACTTCGCTATTATAGTCGGCCTTAGCTTTTTCCACATCGGCTTCTGCTTGCTTTAAGTAAGCATCTGCTGCTCCCTGTGCATCATTTAATGCTTTTTCTGCTTTGTCATATTGCGCCTGATAAACTGCCTTGGCCTTATCCACATCCTTCTGCGCCTCGTCCACTCCTTTAGTTGCGGCTTTTAAGGCCTCGTTTATTTTATTGGTTACATCATTCTTTAAGAAATCTGTAATGTTGTTTTGCATATCTGCGCTAAGCTGAAAATCGAGGCTGGCCGGGTTTGAAATGGAGCCAGAACTTTTTCCGTCTATCTCAAATTTCAGTTCGTTGATAAATACTTCTTCAAACTGAAACTCAACTCCTTTGGTGGATACATCTACAAAAGCTCCTTTTTTAGATCCTAAAAATGTAATAGCTCCATCCAAACTGAAGGATTGGTCGCTACCGGTTAAAGCAAGGGCAAGCTGCATATCATCTCCTTTCTCGCCAGAAACCTTTAATGGCCCTATTTCAATCTTATCCAGCTTACCGGCTCCTTCAATACCCGTGTCAGAGATACGGGTATAGAAATCAAACTCTTTACCCATAAACACCATGTCGCAGGCAAAGCTCATTCCTTTTTGGTAGGTAATAGTGCCTATGGAACCTCCGGCAGGAGCAACATAAAAAGTCAGATTTTTTATATCCAGAAAATCGGGAATATCCTCTTCAGGAATATGCAACCCTACCACCTCTGTGGCAAACTCAACAACTTCCTTCAGTTCCAACTCCTTTAGGGAGCCCGACAATATTTCATCCATTGGGTTGGTAGAAATATTAACGGCCATATCCATAATGGTGTTTCCTATAGCTAAACCCCCAGCCATTCCAAATGTGGAAGGAGTGCCCGAAGCAGCAAATTGAGCATAGTTTATACCTAATTTAAGCGCTACTGCCGGTCCTATTTTTAACCCATTTATGCCAAATGGATTTCTCCAGTAGTTTTTCATGGTAACTGACCCTGTGGCTTCAATAGGGCTGATGTCCAGCATCATATCAAAATGTAGGGGTTGTGCCTGATTGGGTATTGATACCTCCATGCCAAATACAAGCGCTATACTGGGTACAGGAGCAATAAACAGCTTTATCTCTATATCATCGGTTTTTACCGAATTACCCAAATCAATCTTGGTTCCTGTAAGTGCCACTCCGATATCCACCGTACTACCGATATGAGCGGTGAGCTTTAAATTAGCATGATTTGTACCCGTTAAATCGTTTAATCCCGGTATTTCCTTTACAATAGCCAAAAGCTGAAGGCCTTGCTTTACTGGCTCAGTGATAGACACATTTTGTGGTGTACAATCAGCGGAGGCATATACAAATGACATGTTGGAAAGACTTAGTGAATCCAATACCGAACCTTTGGCTTCCGGAAAGAATGTACTTAGGCTTAGGTCCGTTGTGATGCTCGCATATAACACGGTTACCCAGGAGTTGCTTACCTGCTTTTCAAAAAACACCCCCGTATCAACCTCTACATTTTGTATTGTGGCTTTACCGGAAATACTAAACCGTGTTGGTTTAGAAGAACTTTTGCTGTAAATACTAAAATCAAGTCCTGCCTTTTGGATATCCACCGGGCCAACCTTAATGTTACCCATATATCCACTAAATGAAATTCCATCAGGTGTAATGTCTGCGGAGGCCGAAATGGTATGATCGTGAGCTGTTAAGTCAGTAGCTATTGAAAATCCTTTTTCCAGACTTTTTCCACCAACTACACAATTTGCAGTGGCCAACGAAATACTGGTGCTGTTAAAGGTTACATCAAAGTCTGGCTTTTTAATGGGTTGTGGCGAAATTTCCAAAAATGTATTAGCCAGTTCATCCATTGAAAAATTCTTTACTGAAGCCACCATACCAACCGCGGTTGAAGTAACTACGCCATCAAAATTGAAGGTTGTTTGACCTACCTCAAATGCAGATGAAATCGTCAGTTTGTCTTCCTTTCCTATAACGCCTTCCACCTTTATCTGATCAAGCATTAACTGCTGTAAACCAAAGGCACCATTAATATTTTTGCCTTCAGCGGTAAGTTTTAAATCACCATTCTCTAAACTCACCTGAAGTCTGATGTTGGTAGGATCCTTGTCCGTAATTCCATCTATATCTAGTATCCCAACAAGGGTAGGTGTAAAAGTCCAGCTGTCGCCTGATTTAGTCATCACTAATTGCAGTGTAACCGTGGTTAGAGTAACACCGTTAAAAAGCGGAACTAAGAATGGAGCGGAACTAACTAGTGTAAGTTGGCTTGGGATAATTTTTTCTGTTAGTCCACCTGTGGTAGCAAGTGTTGCGGTTACCTGTAATGAATCAGAACTGTTTAAAAGATTTTTGAATGGTGCTAAAAAGCCCGTCATTCGTAAATCTCCTATAAAGGTAGATGTGGTTGTTGATCCGGGATCCAGTGTGAGGCTGGCATTATCGAAAATGAAGAGATCAACATTTGGACTTTGAAAGTCCTTAAAAAGTTGTGAAAACACAAAGTCGGAGACCTTGCTCACCCCTTTTTCAGCGGTGGGAATTATACTCATAATGTTTGATTTAATTGGTTGCCATAAATATATATTATTAATTATTACTGTGCTTTTTCCTGGTTGGCTTTTCATAACATATTTAATAAGCAGCAAACCGAAAAAACAATTCAATCTCATGATTACAGATGCTCAGTAATTAAATTGCATCCTTTTATCTATATTATCTTTAGCAAACTAAAATTTGATAAAACATCTCTACATGAAAAGTCTTTTATCTCTTTCAGCACTATTGTTTTTTATAATGGCTTCCTGCGGCCCCACAGCAACTCCTGAACAGACAAAAGAAACACAAAGCGAGCCTACAACCACCGAAACCCTTGCCCCTAACTTCGTTTCCACTGATGTGGAAATAAACGCTTCCAAATCCAGGGTGTGGGAGATTATTACAAATCCTGCTTATGCTAAAATTCTGGGAGCCGAGTTTGATAAAAATGCCTTTATGGAATCAGACTATAAGCTGGGTTCTAGAGTGTATTTCAAATACGAGCCGGATAGGGTAGTTACAACGGGCACTATCACCAAACTAACTAAGGAGGAATACATCCAAATTGATTACAGTTTCCCTGGTGGTTTTGAATACACCGAAAGGATAAGTATTGAAGAGAACCAAAATGGAATTACCCTTAAAATATATGCTGGCCCATACACCGAAGATCTGGAGGCCCAAAAAATAGTTTGGAAAAACTGGCTGCTTAAGGTTAAAGAGTTGAGTGAAACCGAAACATTGTAATCCCTACTACCATTTTTAAAAGGAGTCTTTGATTGCTATTATTGCACCTATGAAAAAATCAGAACTCTTCATTCTCGTAATTGCACTTTTTCTCCTTCCGTCTTTCGGCTATAGCCAGATTGATGAATCCAAACTAGGTGCCTGGTACATGTACTTTTTCAGTGCTAATTTTAAAGATGGCCCCTGGGGTGTGCAGGGTGATGTGCAGTACCGTACCTGGAACGGAGGCAATGATATGGAACAGCTGATGTTGAGAGGTGGACTTACACTAAGTCCGAAAAAACCTGATGTAAAGTTCACCTTAGGTTATGCCAACATCCAAACAGGTGCCTATGGTGAAAGCGATGCCACTACTCCAGAAAGCCGTATTTATCAGGAAGCCCTTATTCCTCACCAGGTTTCAAGGCGCTTCTATTTAACCCACCGTTTTAGGTATGAACAGCGCTTTGTACAAGGGCAGGATTTTAGAACCCGCTACCGCTACAACCTTTTTATGAATGTGCCTATCAATAACAAATCTCTTATTAAAAACACGGTTTATTTAGCTCTGTACAATGAGTTGTTTATAAATGGTGAGCGAGGTATAGGTGATGGCAGATCGGTTCAGATATTTGACCGCAACCGTTTTTACACCGCATTGGGGTATGTAATCAATCCAAAACTAAAAGTACAATTGGGTATGATGAGACAAACCACTGACAGTTGGGCTAAAACGCAGGCGCAGATTAGCCTGCATCACAACTTTTGACTCTCCCTGCCAGCCAGCAGTAATTACATGTGAAGCATTTTTGGGGACACAGTTGTGAAGGATCGGCCTTTCACAAATTCTTTATAAAAGTAGGGTAAAGCTTGCCCCAGAGAAGTACCGAAGTGGAGTGCAACGTAACGGCTGGGGCTTCGAAGGGTAAGCGAACCGTAACTTTTAAGAAATTTGTGATTAGCCTTGACTTTTTTGTCTCTTTTTGTGTTAAGACAAAAAGAGAAAAGTTTATCTAGGTAGTATGTACCGGGACAATCCAAAAAACTAATTCACCAAATAACACTTTACCTCCAGCTTTACCTCTCTGCCAATTGAAATGCTGCTGGAGCTGCCTACTTTAAAATCATACCTATCTAAAGTAAGTGATGCCGAAAGCAAATATCCTCCACGTAAGTAGGAGAGGGTAAATGGCAGATTAACAGCTTTGGTGATTCCTTTAACAGTGAGATTGCCTTGAACCCAAAATTTATCTCCAACGCGGTTTACTGATGAAGAAACAAAGGTGGCATAGGGATACTTACTACTGTGGAAGTATTCTTCCTCCTGAAGATCGGCATCTCTGGTGCTATTATCGGTATCAATAGATTTAATCCCAATTTTTATGTCAAACCGCGCCTTTTCCAATTCAGCAGGATCAAAATCCACACTTCCCGTGATGTCCGAAAAACTTCCCTCAACAGTATTTATCTTAAAGTTATCTACTTCAAAATTGACTGTAGATTTTACCCCAAGCTTTTGGCCAATAGCCAGGTTTCCGAAAAGGGAAAATAGTAGAAGACAAAGCGCGGTTTTCATTGAGTTTATTTTAGAGCCTTAAGTACAGCCGCCACCGTAGCGCGCTGTTTATAGTTGATATCAAAATAGCGGTAAACTATTTTACCATCCTGATTTATTACAAAAGTAGCTGGTACAGGCAGCACCGCTGCATCCTGTTCATTAAACTCAGCCAAGTCAATTTCTTTGCCTTTAGCCAGTTTATCCTGATATGCCATAGTTACGTAAAAATCAACATCAAAGGATTTCATTGCCTCACCATCTTTATCACTTAGTAACAAAATTTCACCTTCCATAGTACTTGCCGATTTTTCCAGTTGAGTGGGTGATTCTGGCGAAATAGCAACAACCGTGGCTCCTGTTTCGGTAATAAGGTTTATAGAGTCTGACAGGTTTGCCAGTTGTTTGGTACAATAGGGGCACCAGTTTCCACGGTAGAAATAAACCACAACTGAACCTTTTTCTAATGCTTCTGAGAGAGAAAATTCCTTTCCTTCACTGGTCATTAAAGTAAGTTCCGGAGCCTGGGCACCAATTTCTAAACCCTTTGGCAAGTCTTTATTTTCCATTCCGTACTTCTCAACATCTTGGCCAAATACGTTTAAACTGGCGGCTACAGCCACAATACTCAATAGTCTTTTCATTCTTTATAAATTTAAGGGTGCAAATTCACATCTACATTATCCCTGTGTTGTCATTACGCTTACAATTTGATAACCGCTAATAGAACAATTTTGATCGATAGAAACTTACATTTATCTAAAACAAATAAACCATGAAAATTAAAATGATGGCCCTTTCGTTGATTGCGGCCCTTAGTATCGGCACCTTAAGTGCACAAATGGACAAAAAAGAAAAAGCCAGCCCTGCAGCTAAAATGGAAGCCAAAATTGGAGACGCCAAAATTAGTATTACCTACAGCCAGCCTGGGGTAAAAGAACGAGTAATATTTGGTGAACTTGTGCCTTACGGCAAAGTGTGGCGTACAGGTGCTAATGAGGCCACAACCTTTACTACCAGTAAAGACATTACGGTTAACGGCCAAAAGTTAGCTGCCGGAACTTACACCTTATTTACAATTCCTGGAGAAAAGGAATGGACCATTATTTTTAATACTGAAATGGGCCAATGGGGTGCTTACAAGTACGATGATAAAAGAGATGCCTTAAAAGTTAAAGCTACTCCTACTAAGCATACCGCTACTGAGCGCATGACTTTTTCTGAAAAAGATGGTGTTATCTATCTGGATTGGGCTGAAACCCGCGTTCCGCTCAAGATTAAGAGTTAACAGTAACAAACACAACAACGAAGAATGCCTCGGTAAACCGGGGTATTTTTTTTATATCGAACTTAATTCCTAACAATTAAAACCGTTAAGAAAGAGCTTTTAATAGAGCCTACCTTTTGTCACCCTGAGCGATAGTCGAAGGGCATATCACTTAAAATTTCAAGCCTTTACTGAAATTTTATTTCCATTAAACTCTACGGTATCACCAGCCCTTACTTTCTTTCTAATCTGAAATTCCTCTTCTCCATTTACCAACGCCTCACCATCTGTAATACGGATTTTTGCCTCACCACCTGAGCCCACCAAACTGAGGTTTTTCAACAACTGATTGAGTTGGATAAACTCCTTACCCTTAAGTTCAAACTCCATGTTCACTTAGTTTTTAATGAATTGAATACTGTACCTAAAGCCCTCCTG
>CAXBJE010000173.1:0-7037 GCA_963975525.1 uncultured Owenweeksia sp.
ATTTCAGCGAGAATAGTGATTATATTTAGAAAAATACCATATTTGTCATCTTGAACTAACATAATAAATGTAAGCGGATACTCTATACTTTTTGTAATATTGTCATTTGAAACTCCTACCTGGGATGAAAGAAATAAAACTAACTCTCTTATCATTTGTCTTTCTCAGCTTGGGTTTTTCTGCCTCTGGGCAGGATGCTCACTTTACTCAGTACTATGCTAACCCATTGTATCTGAACCCTGCCTTTGCCGGTGTAAGTAAATGTCCAAGAGTAACACTCAACTACAGAAATCAATACCCTGTACTCAATAATGTTTATCAAACATTTTCGGGCTCCTACGATCAATACGTGGAAAACCTGAATGGCGGATTGGGTTTATTAATAATGCGTGATGAAGCTGGTGGTGGTGCACTTAGTGCTACTGAAATAAGCGGAATTTACTCCTATCACCTCAAAGTTACGCGCAAGTTCACTGTATTAGCCGGGTTCCAGGCAACTCTTCGCCAAAGAGCACTAAATTTCGACAACTTCACATTTCCTGATCAAATTGAACCGTTTTACGGATTCGTGAAATCAACAAACGAGGTTCCTCCGGGTAACAACACCAACACGCATTTAGATGTAAGCGTTGGAATGTTAGGTTTTACCGAAAAGTTTTATATCGGAGCATCGGTTCACCACCTTACTCAGCCTGACGAAAGTTTTTACCGTACCTCTAAGCTACCAATGAAAATTACGGCTGAAGCGGGGTTCACTATTCCATTAGGAAGACAACGTCTTCATAATGAACTTCAGAATTACCTCCTTCCAAACATTGTTTATCAATTACAAGGTCCATACGATCAACTTACCATAAGTACTGCCTTCAACCGTGGCCCTATTAGTGGTGGATTAGGACTGAGAACAAGCACTGTTAACCCAGATGCCATTGTAGTTCTATTAGGTTATGCGCCTACCGAAAATGCATGGAAAATTGGTTATAGCTACGATATCACCATTTCCTCCATCGCCAATAATTTAGGCGGTGCGCATGAGATTTCTCTTTCTTACCAGTTCCCATGCAGAACCAAGAAACCTGTTAACAAGGCAATAACTTGTCCCAAATTTTAGTTTGATACTTGCTCAATCTGATTATTTCAATCATTATGAAAAAAACAATCATTAATAAGCTTTTTATTCTTGGCCTCTCTATAGGAGCCGTTGCCGGAACCACATCTTGTGGCAAAACAAGCAGCAACACTACTGGTTGGGCTTATAACGACAAGGATAATGGAGGCTTCAGTATTTCTAAGGATTTTGTTGGCCAGGAAACAGGACCAGGACTTGTATTTGTGGAAGGCGGAACCTTTACCATGGGCCGCGTTGAAGAAGACTTTTACAAAGACTGGAACAACGTTCCTCGACAAGTAACGGTAAACTCATTTTACATTGATGAAAATGAGGTAACCAACGTAGATTATCTGGAATATTTGTATTGGATTGGAAGAGTTTTCGATCTTGACTACTATCCGGAGATTTACACTAGTGCTCTTCCTGATACTTTGGTTTGGAGAGATGAACTTTCGTATAACGAGACCATGGTGGAAAACTACCTGCGTTACCCAGCCTATCGCTATTACCCGGTTGTGGGGGTTAGCTGGATTCAGGCCATGAAGTACTGCTCTTGGCGTACGGATCGTGTAAATGAGCAAATCCTAATTGACGAAGGTATCTTTAATGAATTCCCTGATCAGCGTGATGCTGACCACTTTAATACTGAAGTGTACTTGTATCGTCCAATGGACTATACACAGCAAAATCGTGGTGGTTTGAGAGACAACAACCCTAATAGCATGTACGGTAAAGAAGGTCGTCCGGTAAATCGCACCGATGGTATCCTTTTACCAAAGTACCGCCTACCAACAGAAGCTGAGTGGGAATATGCTGCTTATGGAAATGGTGGAAACCGTATTTATAACAGAACTGTAGATGGTAACAAATACACCTGGAGTGGAGCATCAACCCGTAATCCTGATAAAAAGGAAAGAGGAGATATGCTTGCTAACTTTAAGCGTGGCCGTGGAGATTATGCTGGTCTTGGTGGCTGGTTAAACGACCAGGCGGCTTATACCATGCAGGTTAAATTTTATCCTCCAAACGATTTCGGTCTTTATGATATGGCTGGTAACGTTGCAGAATGGGTTTTGGATGTTTACCGTCCACTTTCTCCTGAAGATGTTACTGATTTGAATCCTTTTAGAGGAAACCAGTTTATGAGTTTTGATGATAACTATCAGGACCTTGGTGCCCTTGAAGTATTGCAAGAGCCACAATTAGATACTGACAGCAGCATTGTACGTTTACCGGGAGAATATCCGGTTCGTCCTGTAACCGAAGAGGAAAACCTAAACAGAAGAAACTATAAGAAGTCTGATTACAGAGATTTCCAGGATGGTGACAAGGAATCTTCTATTTATTATGATAAAGAAGTTCAGGAAGGTGAACCAATGATGTATGACTACGCCCAAACCACTCTTATTGGAAACACAACACGTGTTTACAAAGGTGGTAGCTGGAAAGATCGTGCTTACTGGATGAGCCCCGGAACTCGCAGATATCTAGAAGAAGATCAGTCTACAGATTTTATCGGCTTCCGTTGCGCAATGGATAGACTAGGTTTCCAAAACCCCGATCCAAAAAGGGACAAGGAACCTACCAAGCCTAAGCGTGATAAGTTTGAACGATACAACTACAACTAAAAAAATTAATTTAGCCCCCTCGGTTCAGCCGAGGGGGCTTTTTTTATGACAATACCTAAACTTCATCAAACCTTCCTGTCCTCTACGGGGGTTTCAACCGATACCCGAGCCATTAAAAAGGGCAACATTTATTTTGCCCTTAAGGGTGATAATTTTGATGGCAACAAGTTTACTGAACAGGCTCTGGCAGCTGGTGCAGTTTGGGCAGTAATTGATGACCCTGAATATGCGGGCGCCAAGACTATCTTAGTTTCTGATGTTTTGGAAACCCTTCAGGAGTTAAGTAAGTATCACCGTAAGCAACTTACAATACCCGTTATTGGCCTTACGGGAAGTAATGGCAAAACCACTACTAAAGAGTTGATAGCCGCTGCCCTTGGCACCCAATTTAAAGTGGCCTTCACCAAGGGAAACCTAAACAACCATATTGGAGTACCCCTCACCCTACTATCTATAACAAATGAGCATGAAATTGCCATTGTGGAAATGGGGGCCAATCACCAAAAAGAGATAGAATTTTTATGTTCACTGAGCCAACCAGACTATGGCTACATTACCAATTTTGGTAAAGCACACCTGGAAGGCTTTGGTGGAATTGAAGGCGTGATAAAAGGAAAAAGTGAACTGTATGATTTTCTGCGCCAACATAGCAAAAAGGCGTTTGTAAATGCTGATGATAGCAAGCAGGTTGAGAAAACTAACGGCCTGGATACAATCACATTTGGCACATCCACAAAAGCCCGATACAAAACCGAATTGGCAGCAGGAACCGCAGAAGCCATTGCGGTACGGTTTGAAGGTGAAACTATACAAACTCACCTTACTGGTAACTATAACTTCAGTAATGTTGGGGCGGCCATTGCCATGGCTAAATACTTTAAGGTTTCAACCGCCAACATTAAAACGGGGCTGGAAAACTATTTTCCACAAAACAATCGCTCACAAGTGCAGCGCACCGAAAAGAACGTTTTGGTTGTAGACACCTACAATGCCAACCCTAGTAGTATGGAGCAGGCTCTGTTGAATTTTCACGATTTCCCCGGGAAGGGAAAGTGGGTGGTGCTAGGTGATATGTTTGAGATGGGCGACTACGAAGCTGAGGAACATCAGCGTATTGCCGAGTTAGCCGCGGTGCAAAACTTTGAAAAAACCGTATTTGTCGGGAAGGCCTTTTGTAATAGCTCCATCAATGGTGACGCTGTTGAGAAGTTTAAAACCACAGATGAGCTTCTTTTCTATCTTAAAAATCAAAGCCCGAAGGATAAAACCATACTGCTGAAGGGAAGCCGTGGAATGCGGATTGAAAGGGCAATTGAGTTTTTGTGATCACCCCCCTTTGCACATGAAACTATGAAGGCATGGGCTTAGACCATCTCTCAGGCTGACAAGCATTGCTATCAGCAAAAAAGCCACTCCGGTTTCCCGAAATGGCTTTTCATATATTATTTGCAATGTACAGCTTACATCAAGCAAAGTACAATTTCTCTTAGTCCTTCAATATATCCCTTGAGATTACGATCTTCTGAATTTCAGAAGTACCCTCGTAAATCTGGGTAATTTTAGCATCGCGCATCAAGCGCTCAACGTGGTATTCTTTTACAAAACCGTAACCACCATGAATTTGAACAGCCTCAACCGTTGTTTTCATAGCAACGCTGGATGCAAACAATTTTGCCTGAGCACCCTCTCGGTCAAAGTTTACTTTTTGATCTTTTAACCAGGCGGCTTTCAAACAAAGCAAACGCGCTGCCTCAATTTCTGTGGCCATATCAGCCAATTTAAACGCAATGGCCTGATGCCTTCCTATTTCCTTTCCGAAAGTTTTACGCTCCTTAGAATACTTCAACGCTAATTCATACGCACCTGAAGCTATTCCTAAGGCCTGAGAAGCAATACCTATACGGCCACCGCTCAATACCTTCATGGCAAATTTAAATCCGAAGCCCTCTTCGCCAATTCTATTAGCCTTTGGCACTTTCACATCCTGAAACATCAGGGAGTGAGTATCAGAACCACGGATTCCTAATTTATCCTCCTTTTTACCTACTACAAAGCCTTCCTGACCTTTTTCAACGATAAGGCAGTTAATCCCTCTGTGCTTGGCCTCAACATCAGTTTGTGCCATTACCAGATAAACAGAAGCAGTACCACCGTTGGTAATCCAGTTTTTAGTTCCGTTAAGGAGGTAGTGATCACCTTTATCAATAGCCGTGGTTTTTTGCGAAGTAGCATCTGAACCTGCCTCGGGCTCGCTCAAACAAAATGCTCCTATGATTTCTCCTGAAGCCAATGGCTTCAAATATTTTTCCTTTTGTTCCTCGGTTCCAAATTTCTCAAGTCCCCAGCACACAAGGCTGTTGTTTACTGACATTACAACAGAAGCCGAGGCATCAACCTTAGAAATTTCCTCCATCGCCAGTACATAGGATATGGTATCTAAACCGCTACCACCATATTTTGGATCCACCATCATTCCTAAAAAACCAAGCTCACCCATTTTCTTAATTTGTTCGGTGGGAAACTTTTGCTCATTATCACGCTCTATAACACCCGGAAGCAATTCGTTTTGGGCAAAATCTCTTGCCGCTTGCTGTATCATCAGATGCTCTTCTGTCAATTGAAATTTCATATCGTTGCGAATTTATTTAGCACGTTATCTTTGGAAGGATGGCAAATGTAAGGCATAGACGTGAAAATATGGAGCAAAACAACTGGACAGCATTAGGAATAATGAGCGGTACATCGCTTGATGGCGTGGACTTATGCCTCTGTAACTTTTCTAACATTAATGGAAAATGGAGTTTCAGGATTATTGAATCTCACACCTACCCCTATCCTAAAGAGTTGGAGGACAAACTGGTTTTTAACTCCAACTTAACCGCAATAGAACTACTGAATCTTGATCATGAACTGGGCCTGTATTTGGGAGATCTGGTTTTGAAATTCCTAACCGAGTTTAGAATAGACAAGAATGAAGTGAATCTCATCTCATCACACGGGCACACCTTATACCACAGGCCAGCTGAAGGAGTTACACTGCAAATAGGAAATGGCCCTGAGCTGTTTGCTAAAACAGGAATACCCGTGGTTTGTGATTTTAGAAAACAGGACGTGGCTTTTGGTGGACAAGGCGCTCCATTGGTTCCTGTTGGGGATAAGCACTTGTTTGCAGATTATGATGCCTGCATGAATTTGGGAGGATTTGCGAATATTTCGTTTGAAAGCAATGGAGAACGATTAGCCTTTGACATTGCCCCTGTAAATTTTGTGATGAACCGATTGGCCCAAAAGCTGGGCAGCGCGTATGACAACGGTGGGACTTTCGCCCGAAAGGGAACTTTAAATTCAGATTTGTTGAAAGACCTAAATGAATTAGAATACTACACCCGGCCTATCCCCAAATCGCTTGGCGCAGAATGGGTTTGGGAAGTATTTAACCCCGTTTTATGGCAATATTCCGAAAGTCCCGAAAACCTGTTAAGAACCATTGATGAACATGTCAGTATCCAAATCTCCAAAACCCTTAATTCACAGCGATTAAAACAATGTCTTGTAACGGGAGGCGGGGCCTACAACAGTTTCTTGATGGAACTAATTGGGGATAAAACCGACTGCCAAATCATTCTTCCCGAAAGGGAAATAATAGAAAATAAGGAGGCACTGATATTTGCTTTTATGGGGGTATTACGGATGAGAGGAGAAATCAATGTGTTGAAATCCGTTACTGGTGCCAGCCAAAACCATAGCTCAGGAATCATTTACACCTCCTAAAGCTTCAACCTTAATGGACAATTAACCCCGCTTTGGGCTTTCATCACACCGTTGTTTTGTTATTTTTGCGCGCACAAAAATCTAGCTATGAAAGACCTTCTTAAGATTTACGAGACCAAAGCTCCTGAAATTGTATTTCACTGGCATGATAGCGAAACCATAGCCGAAGGCTGGGTTGTAATAAACTCTCTTAGAGGTGGAGCCGCAGGTGGTGGTACTCGTATGCGCGAAGGGCTTAATGAGCACGAGGTGCTTTCATTGGCCAAAACCATGGAAATTAAGTTTACCGTTGCCGGCCCTCCTATTGGGGGAGCCAAATCCGGGATAAACTTTAACCCCAATGACCCACGTAAAAGTGGAGTTTTGGAAAGATGGTATAAGGCTGTAAAGCCATTACTTAAAAACTATTACGGAACCGGTGGCGATCTTAATGTGGACGAAATACATGAGGTGATTCCTATTACCAATGAGTTGGGAATTGATCACCCACAGGAAGGTGTACTTACAGGACACTATAATCCTAATGA
>CAXBJE010000174.1:0-7028 GCA_963975525.1 uncultured Owenweeksia sp.
AGATGAAACCTCTGATACAGCTTAAGGCCAATTCCAGCGAAAGCGGACAGGAAGTACAGCCGTGGGTACAACAACAAATTGAAAGCAGCAGAGGCGGTGGACAGCCCATGCCTGCTGAAACCCGCTCCTTTATGGAAAGCGGTATGGGCGCAGATTTTCAAAATGTGAACATACATACCGGTGGCGAGGCTGTACAGATGAACCGTGAGTTGGGCGCCAAGGCCTTTACTGTAGGAAATGACATTTATTTCAACTCGGGCCAATATTCCCCGGAAACGGGTGAAGGCAAAAAACTGCTTGCGCATGAGTTGACACATACAGTGCAGCAAGAGGCTTCCGGACAAAGTATTCAGATGGCCAAGCTGGACCATAAAACACTTGCGTGGGATGACTTTAAGGGAAAGGTTCCGAAAAAAACAAAGAATGAGGCAACTACGGCAAGTGACATTACCGACCCAAAAGTGAAGGAAATAAAACCAGAAGAGCCTGTTACAAGCACCGTGGAAAAGGATTGTGGAGAAGGTGCAACCACTGGTTTCAGTGCTACCATCTCTTATGATAAATCAAAAATTGAGGCGAAGGCCTACTTTGATGAGGATACCTCTTGGAAAAAAGACTGGACAACCGATGTTGAAGCCCAAAAAGCAAGATGCCAAACCAAAGTTGTTGGGCCATGTAACACCAGTTTGGAGGCCCTTGAGAAGAAGGCTGGCAAGAACACCGAAGACGACATTAAGAGTTGTGAAGCGGAAGTGGAGAAAGCTGGTGAAGGGGCTACTTTGGAATACGATTGCGATGGCGAAACGGTAGAGGTAAGTAGCAAAGAAGAATGCACTTCCAAAATGAAGGACTGTTTTGATAAAACAAACTTTTCAGGCGTAAGCTGGGAGTATGAAGCGCATACTGGCCAAAAATTGTCGGCAACCAAAAAAACCGAATGTGATACAACGGTAATGGATAAGTGCAAAAGCTCGTTGATGCCAAACCTCAGCAAAGACCTGCTTTCGCATGAACAGGGCCATTTTGACATCACCAAGGTTATAGCCGATGAAATAACTCAAAACCTGCATGATAAGGATGATGAGCTGGAAACTGAAGCCGAAGGATGTACAGAAGAGGAAGCTATAAAGAATGCCAAGGCAGCGCTAAAGGCGAAAAAACCTGAAGCGGAGTTTAAGAAGATCTGGAAGGCAGGGAAGCAAAAGTTGAAGGATACCCAAAAAACCTATGATGACGATACGGACCACAGCACCATAGCAGATCAACAATCAGATTGGGTGGAGAAAATTGCCGCTGGCGAAATTTAAGCCATGAGCAAAACCTCAGACATATCAACCCCACAAACCAGCCCCAAACCGGCCGCTGAGCCTGAAATTGAAATTCAGAATGAACTGGATTTGCAGAAGGAGGATGACACCGATGTACCCTCTCCTGATGCTGACACCGATATTCCCACCAGTACAAACATTGACCTCTTCCCGCCCAGCGTGTTTTTTTCACCGCCCGGTCAGCCCTCCTTTTTTGGTGATGAATTCAATTTTGGGGACCCACTGGGCGATATGGATTGGTTTGCCATGACCCAACCCTACTACAACCGCGCTGTGCCCTACCGTTTGGATGGTGACTATGATGCTATCCGCCTGCGCTGGATAGATACTTTTGATATGGCCCTTAGCCTTGGCTTTAATGCAGGTGATGCCGCCTGGGTTTCAAACACCCTAACCCCTATGGCTATTGACTCTGCCCTGCAGGGCGATTTCCCCACCGCTTTTGAACTTTCCAATCAGGAGTTGGGCCTTTCACCTACTATGGTAAATGCGCCCGCCATCCACTTTAAAAAACTGGAAGTTGGCCAGCTCAACGACCAATATGAGCAGGAAGCGGATGCCGTAGCCGAAAGGGTAATGCGACAAACCGAAACCTTTGTACAGCGCCAATGTGCCGAATGTGAAGAGGAGGAAAAAATTCAACAGAAAGGTACCTTCAATACCCTGTCCCGCTCCAGCGGGAATAGTGACACGCAGGTAAAACCCTGGATTCAATCTCAAATTGAGGCCAGCCGTGGTGCAGGTCAAAAGCTATCAGAAACTATAAGGGGTGAAATGGAGAGGGGTATTGGCGCCAGTTTTCAGGATGTAAAGGTGCATACCGATAACAACTCCGTGCAGATGAACCGGGAGTTAGGTGCCCGTGCGTTTGCGGTGGGTAATGATGTTTACTTTAATTCCGGGCAGTACCAACCCGAAAGCAGCGAAGGAAAGCGACTGCTGGCACATGAGTTGACACATACCGTTCAGCAGGGGGCCAGCCCACAGATGATACAAAAAGATGGTGATGGAACAACGCCCACTCCTGCCCCATCCCCCCAACCTGAAGAAAGCTCCTCAAGTTCTGGAAGCAGTGACCCACTAGCCCGTTTGGTAGGAGGCCTGGTACGAGATCAACTTTCAGATTCGGGGATGAAGGCTCATATAAGAACCCTTGGGAATGCATTGCAGAGCCTGGCTGTCGGTGCAACTACCGAACCTACAGACCAGCCACAGGGTGCTGCCGAAAGGCTCTCGGCATTGGCAGTGGCACAAGCCTTCGAGGCCAGTTCAGCGCGCATATTGGCCGATGAAGACTTTCAGGCATTACGTCAAAACCTTATCAGGATTTTAAGCAGTAGCGATGAGGCCGTTCTTTTGGCCGCACTTGCCGCAGGTTTGGTGGCCTTTTTGGCCGATGTAAATGTGGCTGGTTCCCCGGAAGGGGAAATTGCCGACAGCGGGGTCAGTCTTGGTGCCTCTTTTGACTTGGGCTCCATGCAAGACATCAACTTTAACGAGCTGAGAGGCATTGCCCAATATGCCAATGACTACTTTCTGATACGGGCAGAAGGTGGCGCCACCCGCGATGAAGCCCCCGAAGGCAGCGAAGAGCCTGGCCCTATTATAGGTGTGGGCACCGGCCGCTTCCGTTTGGGTAACGAACTTGGAAACCTTACCGCCACCGTTTCCTTTGATTCCACTGGCCGCCTCACTCTGGGCGGCAGCTGGACAGCCGGCCATGAATTTAGCGGTGGAAACCGCCTGGTTTTCACCACCGAGGTAGAGCACAGTTTTGATGAAGGCACTACTACCGTGAGCCCTGAACTCAGTGGCCGTTTTCGCTTTGGGCGAGGCGGCTCCCTGCGCCTGGGGTCCTCATTGGATATTAATTTACAGGAAGGTCTTAGTGGAGCCACTGGTTTTATGGAATACGAACGAAACCGCATCCACCTAAGGATAGAAGGCCGTATGGGCGGTATCCGTGAAGGTTCTGGAATGGTACCCGGAGGAAATATGCTGGTGCAGGGGATGTTGACGGTGGAGTTTTAGTAGAGCAACATTTTCAATCCCTTTAGGTCTATTTTAGCTGTAACAATCAGGAAAAAAGGCTTCCATACAAACAGTTGAAATGAAAAACCTGCTGCTAGCGCTAACCGTACTATTTTTTTGGACTGCCCACAGTCAGCCCCTTGAAATTATCCGAGATACTTTAGAAATTAACATTCCGGGTGACCCTGGGCCATGGATAAAGCATCACAATAAATTCTACTGTTTTTTTAAAGGGTACCGCGATTTGTCCAAAACACACTTTTATGTGCTGAGTGAAAACGGTGAGGTTTTGAGCAAAATTCCTGTTCCTCCGGAACTACAAACCCACTATTACGACCTGCATGTGAGAAATGATTCCATCCTCTGTACCGAATACTGGGACCAATACACATATTACCTCGACACCAATATCTACCAATGGCAGGAGGTAAAGAAAGTAGATGACCTTGTGTATGAAGATGATAACTACTACGTAACCTCTTTAGACTACGGGGAGTGGGGCGGCTGTACTTGGTTCAGGAATAAAGAAACGGATAAGCAGTATGAAATTGGAGTTACTACACCGGTAATAAATAAACTCAATGGCATTTATTATCTAACATCTGGAAAGACTATCTACCGAATTAATGACCCGACAAAACTTATAGAAAGTGATTCCCCGTACTTGCATAATCAAGAAGTTGGCAAACGGTTGGCCAAAGAACGGGTAAGAAAACCCAGCCAATCATTGAAAGGCGCAACAGTGTATTTTGAGGACACAAGCACTTGGTGGGATTCCAAATTCTATATTGCCACCTCGTTTGTAATTAGGGAGCAGCTTTATCATTTATGTGAAGACGGTGTGGAGGCGTATATCGCGGTAATTAAAAATGGGGAGATGGAACCCGTTTATCAATTTGCGGATTTCCTTTCACCTTTTAGGTGGAGCTACCATTCTCGAAATCGAATCCTAAAAAACAGATTTCAAACCATCCAATTCCGAATCAAGCCTAAAAGGCTAAATGGAATAATGGGATTTGACGGAGAAAATGTCACTATGACTTATTTCCACAACACTTATGCGGAAAGCATAATGGGCAAATCCAAAGCTGAACAATGGTTTAAGGAAATCTTTGAATTTTACTATTCCAATTTAAGTTCCTTGTCACTGACAGAAGTTGATTCGATTGAAAAACAACTTGACGCTGTAAATATTACACTGGACTATAAAATGAGTATAAGCATTAAAGAACACCTTGACCTGGCCACGCCAAGAATTTATCGAAAAATTGAAGACTCAATACTAACTCTGAATACAGAGTATTTTTACACAGTTAAGGAAAAGTCGGTAGAAGTTATCCGATTTGAGTGGGATGAGAATAAACTCTATAATGACAACTTTCATTTAAATCCTGATAATGAAAATCCAAAACCTTTATATTTTCAGGAAAAATTTGACTTTTTAGAGACATTTCTTACTGACCGTTTCGGAAAACCCATCTCCTCAAATGGAAGTAAAAATTGGAAAGCCATCAGTTGGTTCTTTGATGGTTGTCATATCCGGCTCCAAAGCAACAATGAGTTTGGCAATCCTCACGAAATCCATAAGGTGGAGTTGACCATTTATAAAGAATAGTCAACTCAATGAAAAAACTCTCCGTAATCTTTTGCCTCACTCTATTGGCTTGTAGCCAACCAGAAAGCACTTCCGTAGAAGTTGAGAGTACAGATTCCATTATTGAAACCGTAGTTGAAACTCAGGTAGCAAAAGAGCGCAAACCCGGCTTCAAAATGTATTCGCTCTCCAGCAAAAGTTTAGAGGATGGCACATTAATTCAAAGCTTTCAGGCCGTGGATAGCACTTTGGAAATTGCCAGAGGGGTGTATGAAAGACGCGAGTACTTCAAGGTGACTAAAAAAACGGAAAGCGGAGAAAAGGTGATTCAGCCCATGACAAATTTTCTGGACAACCTTTGTAACTCGTATTCTGCTGTTACAGTAATCGATAATGATTTCAAGGCGCACAAAAAATGTAATTCAGAAATTCCGAGAATTGTGGTTTCAAAACAATCCAAAGACAATTATTACCTCTCCTACTTTAATGATTCATTGGTTTTTTCTAAGAAGATAATAGGCTCCTGGTTTTTACTCAATCAAGAAGTAAGAGAACATGATATAAAGGAATATAATGGTCAGTACATCCACCTTTGGTTACAGGATACTGCAACCGGTATAGCGGATCAAGAATTTGTAGCTATTGGTAGCTCTGGCGTTTACGGGGTTTATGAATTCTTTATTCCCTGTAAAGAACAAAGGCTGCCACATTACTTTACCAAAACATGGAAGTTGGAAACGGGTAGGATAAAAACGGTTAGGGATAGTTGTCTATAAATTCAGCCTTGATTGTTTAGAATTATAGTTTTCTCAAAAAAATCAAGGTAGATTCGGCCCATGAAGCTAGACAACTGGATAATTGGTAAAAGTGCAAACACAATTGTTCTGGCACTTATTTCTCCTATAATGCTGGGTTTTCTGCTTTTATTTATTGTTGGGACTAAGGATTACTCCAGCGTGTTTGTTGTACTCGCCATCGTTATTTTTCTGGAACTAGGCTTTTGTTTTATCTACACCAATTCTTTGGCTAGTATTGTTATTCAACATACAAAAGAAACCGGTCTTTCAATGCAACCCATAAAAGCCGCGGGCTTGTTTAGCGTCACTATTTTAACAGGGTTTTGTCTATCGATTGTGTATATGCCCGATTATGTTACCTCTGTACTCTTGATATTTATGATAAGCGAGTACATACGATTTCATCATATTGCCAAGGTTTTGATAACTGTAGAAAAACAACCACTCAACTTTTGGAATTATGTTACTCACATTTGGTTGCTTGCAAATCCAATTGTTGGGATTTGGCCCTTACACCAACGGGTGAAAAATTTGGTCTCAAACCAGAAAGGTGATGATGCTCCCTCACCTGAATCTTCCTGAGAGCTTAAGAATCATGGTTTGTAAATGAATTTATTTCAACTAACTTTCTCGCTATGAACCCCGAAATCCAATCCTACAACAACACCCAATCTCCCGAAGACATTGCAATCTGCAATGCGCTTGCAGCTATTATAGGCAGCGAACTAACCCAGGCCGAAAGCAAAATATGGCATGCCCACCCCGTTTGGTTTTTGGAGGGCAACCCTATAGTGGGCTACAGCAAACAAAAAGCGGGTATTCGCCTCATGTTTTGGAGCGGGGCCGGTTTTGACGAGGAAGCACTAAACGTTCGTGGCGAGAAGTTTAAGGATGCCTCCATATTTTACAACTCCGCAGATGAGATAAACAAGGAAGACCTTAAGAGCTGGCTAAAAAAGTCGAGAGACATACAATGGGACTATAAAAACATTGTAAAGCGCAAGGGCCAATTGGAACGGTTAAAGTGAGCTTAGGTTCTGTCACACTAGGTAATCTTTTCATGCAATACTTTACACCTCTCGCAAAGTCGCAAAGATTTTCCGCAAAGAACACAAAGAAAATCAGTACCCATCCGCCCAATCCGCGTTATCCGCGCTCCAACCTCACCGCCCTTTGCGCATTCCCTTAATGGCCTTTGCGTGAAATAAATAGAACCTCTCCCAAAGCCGTAAAGGTTTACCCCACAAAGATTATAAAGAAGACCCGTACTCATCCGCC
>CAXBJE010000175.1:0-6992 GCA_963975525.1 uncultured Owenweeksia sp.
CCACCAGAAAATTCGTCTCAACCCGCTGCCAATCTACTTTACGGATGCTTCCCACGTAAGTGGTGAGCATAGCGCCCTGAACATTAAAAACCAATGGGTCGCCAATTTTCACCTTCATGTCTTTGGCCACACCTTCTTCCAGCGAAACGAAAATACTGTCACCGGGGTTTTTCAGCTTTCCAAGCCATTCTCCATCAATAATGGTTTCCGAATCGGTTAAAGAATCGCGGTAGGTAACGCGGTATTCGTGACGAAGCACCCAACGTCTTATTTCAGAAGTAGTATCCGCCCTAAGGGTTTCCACATCCACGCCATTCAGGGTTTTTAAGCGCATGGTAACTAATGGCACATCGGCTATCACTGGCATATCCAGCTGTTTGGCAACCTCCTTTACAGAGTCCAACTGATTGGTTTGTATATCAAACAAAAGCATATTGGGGCGGCTTTCAGGGGCCGAAGTAAACGCCACTTTATTGAGCAATAGCTGCTGCGTAAGTAAAAGCGTTATGATGAGTGCGGTGCCCAAACCAATACTGCTCACCAAAACCAGTGTTTGATTATTGGGGCGATACAGGTTACTCAGGCTTTGCCTTAAAATGAAGGAACCCTTGGTGGGGAAGAATCTCCGAACTAACCAAATGATACTTTTTGCCACCAGGGCCAATAACCCAAAGGAGGCAAAAAGGCCACCGGTAAAAATCAATGCCCGCAGCCACTCGCCTAACTGGATATAGGAGAAAACATAAATGAAGACCACTATTAATCCATAAACCATGTAAGGTGGGCGCGGCTTGTCTTCACTTTCAAAAGAGGCTCGCAGGGCTTTAAGCGGAGAAATACTTCTGATATTGATCAGCGGAAACAGGGCAAATAGTATGGCTGTAATAACGCCCAATGCAATGCCTTGCAGTATGGAAACCCAGCTAAGGGCGAGGTCAACTTCAAAGGGTAAAAAGCTTTGAAACAGGCTGGGCAGAAAATACTGAATGGTGGTACCCAGGGCAGCCCCAATCAGGGATCCAATCAGCGCCATCATTGAAATCTGAATAAGATAAATACCCACCACACTCTTGGCATCTGCCCCCAGGCAGCGCAATACCGCTATGGATTGCACCTTCTCCTTCATGTAAACATGTACCGAACTGGCCACACCCACACAGCCAAGTAGCAACGCTACAAAAGCGGTGAGGTTGAGAAAGCCTGTAAGGTCGGAATAGGCATCACCAACATTGTCTTTACGCTCAGCCACATCGTCAAAACGGACATCCATTTTTTCGAGGCGTGGCTTTATCAGTTCCGTAAAAATGGAATTATCAAAACCCTCGGGGTATTTGAGGTAAAGCGTGTAGTTAATCCGGCTGCCCTTTTGCAGCAGACCCGTTTGCCCAATTACGTTTATGGGAATAAATACAGGAGGTGCCACACTGGCGGCAATCCCAACCTGGCCGGGAACTTTTACCAAACTTCCGGAAATATCAAATGTGAGATCTCCAACTTTTAGGCTATCACCAACTCCTGAATTAAACTGAAGCAAAAGGGTTTTATCCACCAAGGCAAATTTCCCCATGGTGAAATCATCAGCAGCTTCCGCTGGAGCGGATTCCACCTTTCCGTAAAACGGGAACTTCTCATCTACCGCTCTCACATTAATTAGCCGCGTTCCACTGTTTTTTGGAAACAACACCATGGAGGCAAAACTGATTTCTTCGCTTTTTTGCATGTTGAGGCTGTCAAATAGCTGGTGCAGCTCATCACTAATAGGCTGGCGGCTGGAAACCTCCAAATCCGCCCCCAGCAGCTCTTTAGCCTCGCTATTTATTTTTTGTTTGAGGTTATCCCCAAAGGAATTGATGGCCACCAGGGCCGCAATACCCAAAACTATACTGCTCATAAACAGGAACAGACGACCTCGATTTTTGCGGCTATCGCGCCAGGCCATTTTCAACAACCAGGAGTACTTCATGAGTTGGCCGCTGTTTGGTTCCGAGAGTTATCGGAATTATCACTTACCAGTTCTCCGCCCTTCAATTTTATAACACGGCCGGTTTTAGAGGCTAATTCCAAATCATGGGTAACCATAACCAGCGTTGTGCCCTGCTCGCGATTCAATTCAAAAATCAGATTTTCAATAGTGGCTCCGGTTTCCTGGTCCAGATTACCAGTAGGTTCATCAGCAAACAGAATGGTAGGCTTATTAGAAAATGCCCTGGCGATGGAAACCCTTTGCTGCTCACCTCCGGATAACTGCGATGGATAATGATTGTAGCGATCTCCCAAGCCAACCTTCTCCAGCAATTCAATAGCGCGATTACGAACGCCCTTCTCCCCTTTCAACTCCATGGGAATCATCACATTCTCTAAAGCCGTGAGTGTAGGCATCAGGTTAAAACTCTGGAAAATAAAACCCACATGTTGATTGCGCACAGCAGCTCTTTCGTCTTCACTGAGCTTATCCAGCGTAATTCCATTGAGGTTTACCGAACCTGAGGTAGAACGGTCTAAACCTGCGCACAGCCCAAGTAGCGTGGTTTTACCACTACCGGAAGGCCCCACTATAGCACAACTCTCCCCTTTTGAGATTTGAAAATTTACAGCATCTAAAACGGTGAGGTCTCGCCCACCACTGGGATAAGTTTTGGTGAGGTTGGTAACGCTAAGAATGGAATTGCTCATTGACTATGTGGATGGGTTTTAGTAAAGAGCAAAACTACGCAAGGAGGAGTAGGTTTTTGATTGAGGGTGGTTATGGAGGGATTTATCGTTGAAGATGGTAGAGTACATTTGTTGAAATCAAACTTCGGCTAAATGGAAACCTTTAAAGAAATAGTTACAAGTTCCGTATTTGGAATAGTTATAGCAGCATTTGTCACGGTTCTTTTTAACTACCTTAATAGCCGAGCTCAACGCAAAGTTGAACTTAAGAAAGTATACTTTGAGAAAGCATATTGTGCCTTTGAGGATTTTCAGGAGTTTATTTCTAACCGAATATTGTTTTATAATACACATGCTGCACAAGCCGAGACAATCCTAAAAATAAATCAATTAGAGAAAATCACAGAAGATTTTATCTTAATTGTTGAATCTATTAATACAGCAACTGCAAAATATCAAACGGATTCAAGAAAGGCACTTAAACTTGAACTCTTCATTGATGTAGATAGTTGCGAACCTGATCAATTCACTTTGAAAATTGATGATTTCAATAATCTTATGCATGAGGTGAAGGTAATTTCAGAATTACATGGCGCAAAAAAACTTGATCATTCTCTAGTAAATGATTTTATGAATAGGATGAATGAAAAGGGAAAGCAAGTTGAAAAGGCGTACCTTGATTTTGGTAAAAATGTTCAGAACAAATTCAGAGATAAGTTTAATTTTTAGCCCTACCTGTTTGCTCTGATTTTCAATCCAGGCCCATGGAGCACTAAAAAGATACTTTTGAAAATGGCGTTGGCCAGAATTTACTCGAGATACTCGAAAACCTTTATTAACTCGCTTAATAGCTTGGGATGTGTATCCTCAGAGAGCTCAGCTCCTGATTCATCTAATATTACTTCATCGGGATAAGTTTTAAATTGGTAGGGATCGAAATATACCTCTGTTAGCTGTTCATTGATGTACATTTCAACTTTGAACTTGATAGTAACCGAATTTTCATTCTGTTGTATCTCGTTAGAATTGTAAGTTAAAGCACAGCCTGCCCCACAACTTACTACAAATGAGAAGTCTTTCAATGCTTCTGATACATTCAATTCTGAGGGTGCTTTTTCCGTGCTCAACTGACAGCTCTGAAATGCCACGGTAAAAAGAATTATCGAGAATCTTAGAATGGTATTCACTCTGTCCCTTCATTTATTGGTGTAATCATAATATGCGCCCTATGAGTGCCGGGGTTCATAATCCAGGGGTGGTTGGGCGCTATAGGAGTTTCAGGTAAACCAGTTGACTCAGAAGTTGCCCAAGGCATATACACCACATAGCGGTACTGGGCGTCAGCCACTTTATATGTTTGGGGATTGTATAGGGCCTTGGCACCGTAGTAAATATGCAAGGTTGAGCCGGGTTTACCCATATCCAGTTTTCCTGATTTTGCCTCGATCTCACGGATATCAAAAATCTCCTGAAACGATTTACCCTCCTTTTTCAACTCGCGGCCTCTTGCCATAAAGGGCTCCAGACTTTTATGGTAACAAGCAGCACTAAACCCTTCTTGTTTAGGATCATCGGCCAAACAGATAAACTGATTATACCCTTCCTTTAAGGTCACAAATTCACCATCCATGTTATAGCCAATCACAGTACAAGAATCTCGGCTTTCCTCAGGAGCTGCCATGAGAGCAGTTGCGATCAGGGCTTCATCTGTGGTTATCTCTGTCCATTCCTCATTTGCATCACCAGCTTGAGTATTGCTACTATCCGACTCAGCCTGGGGTTCCGGCATTTTTTGATTTTCGGTAGTACCGGTATTGCATGAGGTTAGCATTACTGCTACGGCAATTATATAGGCGATTTTATACATGGTTTGATAATTTTAAAGTGAATACAACTCCCTGAGTCTTCAAAGCTAACAAATAGGCTAAAGCCCAGGCCATTTTCAAAAAAGGCCATAACGAGTCAAATGCTGGAGACTAAGAGAGGTTTTTTATCGCGGGAGGTTATCGGGGACTAGGTCAATACATCCGGAGATAATTTTTGTGCGGATATTGCCAACAAACCATTAATATTGGGTTGAAAACATTTTAGCCTCAAACCGCGACATGAAAGCAGTCTTCTACATCCTTGGTACACTCATTCTAAGCATTTGTACAGAATCTGACAGCCGAGACTCACAAATTCATAGCATCGTTGATAAACACTTCTACAGCTTTAATACACCCATTGACTCCGCTAAACCTTACACAATAAGCAGAGGGGAAGATTCAGATAGCATTTTTGTGGAGTTTCAAAGTGGCGGAACTCAAACTGAGTTGATACTGCATAAACTGGCTGAGTACGAAACGTGGAAAGCGGGGCTGCTTCCAGAGCATCCTGAAATTCTTACACACAAACAAGAAACTGTAAATGAAGATGCCGGTGTACCCTTTGGAATTAATCTCACAAATCTGCCTGATGGCAGATACATTGCTATTTGGACGAGCTGTGGATTTTCTGCATTTACGATAATTAAACTAAATACTAATAATTGATGCTTAGAGCCAGCTACCTGTTAATATTACTTCTCTACTATAACGGTTATTGGAGTCAAGACACCAATATTTATGAAGGGTATACCTACGTAATAGAAGATGGGGAAGTAACTAGCGACACCATATTAACCAGCAAAAAGTATTTTAATGTTGACCACAAACTACTAAAGGAAATTACCTATTGGATGGATGAAGGCTTCAACGAAAAAACAATTGTTTATGATGCCAATGAGAAAAAAGCGGCAATTTCTGTTTCTCTCCAGGATGCTACCTTTAGTCAGCACACAAAATTTATCAGAGATGAAAATGGTGAGATACTAAAACAGATTTTTACGAAAGACGAAGAGACCAGTACACTATTACACAAAAACGAATATAGCAAGAAGGGTTACTTAGTAAAATCTACAGTAACCCCTGTTGGCGCTCCTGAATCTATACTTTCCCAACTTGTTGGTGAAAACAAAATGAAATATGACAAGAATGGAAACATTCTACAACTTGTTCAGTTTGTGGGTGGTGTAAAACAAAATGAGCAAAATTATACCTATGATAAACTAGGTAATCAAATAGAATTTGAGTTTGTTGACCTTAAAAATAAGCGCGTCCGAAAGTTCATCAGAGTATTTAATGAGCAGAACAAGTTAGTTAGCGAGAGCATTTATGATGACAATCAACTATTTTCAACAGAAGAAAATGAATGGCAGGCATCTGTGCTTGTTAAACAAACATCTACATACGTAATGGCGGGTTTTATTGAAATCACTGAATTCAAGCAAGTAAGATGAAATGTTGAACAGCATGAAACTTAGCCCATTTTTAGTGTCAACCACAACGCCCATTTTACACAACGTTGCTAAAGGCAAGTTTCCATTGTTCCTTCAGCTGGCCTTTACCCTAACAATACTTGGCGGCTGTAATTTGCATTTCACTAACGAAGATGATGAGGCAGCAACTACTATCAATGAATTCTACACCAAATACATGACTACTTGCGCCAAATGGTCAACCAGCCAAAAAAAGCTGGAAGCACTTAAACTTAAATATTTAACACCAAAGCTTTTAAAGAAACTTAGTGATGAGGAATTGGATTATGATCCAATATTAAATGCTCAGGACTGTGATTTTGATTGGTTAAGAGACCTTTCTGTAACTAAAGATTCAGATATGGCCAATGTTTACATTGTTTCTTATTCTCCGGGCTCTGAATATGAAAATGTGGAAATTAGGTTAGTGGTAGTAAAAGATGAAAAGGACTATAAGATTGACTCGATACTTTAACCCAAAAGGCTCCATGACCTTTTGGATTTTTCTTGAAAGAGAGCTTTTTGATCTACTTCCAATTTTTGAAAATGCATTTGGGGTAGATAATCTTTATCGTGACTATGAGAACGAATGGGAGTGGGTTGAATCGTTGAACAATGAATCGCCAGTTTTCATCAACGCAAGGAGGCCTCACAATTGGAAACAAGGCGAGTACCTTAAACCAATAGTTATTACTATTAAACAGAACTCTAAGAAATTTGGAAAAGAACAAATCCTATCAATACTATCTGAAAAATTTAAGTGTGATGCCTTTCAGGGTAAAGTGGAATACCTCGGAGGTACAGACTTAATTTTAACGGAAAAGAAAACCCTTAGATTTTGCGACAGGTAACAGTTTGAGAGCGATAAAATTAATTCTACACATTAACTCCATTATCCTATGATCTGGGTGTTATCACTCCTACTTGCCATTGTCATTCTCTACTTCCTGTAAGCTTTCCTCTTATTCGGACCATTCAAAAGTAGAATGGGTTTAAAATTACA
>CAXBJE010000176.1:0-6875 GCA_963975525.1 uncultured Owenweeksia sp.
GAGCCATTTATAACCATCTTCAATAAAAAAGTTAAGGCGGTTTGTTTTTGCTATTTCATTCTCCTGATCAATTTGATGTTGTAAGGTGATATCCATTTCCTTGTGAGGTGCTGACACAAACAGTAGAGACCAAACCGAACCAACAAGAAATGCAAGCAATAAGATGAAGATGGATCCAATAATGAGGTTATTTCTTCGCCTCTCAGCCCTAAAGCGCTCTATAATTTCCTTTTGAATTCTCTTGAGCTTTTGAGGGTCAACCTCGTTTTGATACAAAGCTCGTTGTGGTGAGGATGCATTATTCAGTTGTTCTTTTAGCCGGTTTACCCCTTTGGTTTTACTTGCCAGAGCGCTATTATTCCTTAGGCTAAGTAACATGGCCGCAACCGATCCTCCGTAACTCATAAACGATTATTAATTGTTCAGCAATTAATGACTGAAATTATCTTAAAAAAAAATAGAATGTGTCTGCAGAATGAACAACAAGTTATTCATGCCTTAACTAACAGTGTCTCCAGCAAAATTTGGGTTTAATTCAACAAAGTACATATCCAGTTTACCTTTGCCCTTAGCCTCAACTTTTCCACGGTGCTCAAAAATAAATTCAGGGCAGTCTTTTAGTTGATCATATGTAGTACCGGATACGTTGATTTTACCAATAGAGCCTGCGCTCTCCATACGGCTGGCAGTGTTTACGGTGTCTCCCCAAATATCATATTGGAATTTTTTAACGCCTACAATCCCGGCAACAACGGGCCCGGTGTGGATTCCAATTCTCATATTGAAGAGTTGTGAAAGTTCATCATCAGAATTTTGTTGTCTTTCAATTACCACCTTTTGCATTTCAATAGCAGCCATTACCACATTTTTAACAGAGTCTGCGTTTGGCACCGGCAATCCACCAGCGGCCATGTAGGCATCTCCAATGGTCTTAATTTTCTCCTTGTATTTGGTCACAATCTTATCAAAGGCCATAAAGTAAAAGTTGATTTCTTCTACAAGCTCTTTCGCAGTCATAATTTGAGAAAGACCTGTGAACTCCTTGAAATCGGTAAATATTACAGTGACCTGATCGAAATCTCGGGCATCGGATTTTCCCTGTTCCTTTAGTTCTTCAGCAATTTCATAAGGCAAAATGTTAAGTAGTAAATTTTCACTTCGCTCTTTTTCCCTAGAGATCCGTTTATTCTGAAAAACAGCAACAACCAAAAAGATAATTACCGATACAAAGCCAGCAGTAACCAGGTTTCTAATGATTTTTTGCTTTTTAAGATCCTGATCTACTAATTCCTGATTTTCTTTTAATAAATCAATTTCCCTTTGTTTTTTCTCCATTTGGAAGTTGAACATCTGATCAGAGAGTAGCTTGTCGGTTTCAACATTATAGATGCTATCTGTAACATTCATTAAGAGTTGTTGATACTTATAAGCACTATCAAAATTCTTCCCTTCTCTATAAATTCCGTTCATCCCAGAGTAGGCTCGCTCTAAATCTTTCAGCGCCCTGATAGATCTTGCCAGGGTAGCACCCTCCTTGAAAAGTTTTATGGCCTGATTATTCTTTTTCTGAAGCCTGTAAATTTCGGCTTTAGCAATTATTGCATGGGCTTTGTTTGGGATGGCATTTAGCTGATCTGCCATTATCAGGGCATCATCCAGGTATTGAAGCGCCTTATCATATTGACCCTGATTGGTATAAACCTTTGCAATACTTACCATTGTATAAACGGTGCCGTCCGTTCCCTGCATAGCATCCAGCGATTTTTGGAAGTACTTAAGCGCTTGGGCATTTTGCTTACGGAAGAGGTAAATCTCACCAATATTTACAGAAGTTGTGGCCACAGCATCCATTTCACCAATGGCCTCGCTAAGTCTTAATGCCCTAAGTGAATATCCCAGTGCCTTATCATGTGTGGAGGGATTGTCATTGTATACAGCCCCAATATTAGTCAAGGCAGTAACAATCCTCAGTGTATCCTTAATTTCTTCTGCGGTTTTCAGAGATTTTAAGTAATAATCAAGCGCGCTGGAATAATCCCCTTCGTTGTAATAGATGGCGCCAATATTACTTTGAATGTTGGCCATACCTACCTTATCGTTTATGGAGTCAAATACGGCAAGCGACTTTTGCCATGCACCTAATGATTCAATGTAGTTTCCCTGATAATAGTAGGCAATACCAACGTACTTGAGGGCGTATGCGGCTCCTTTTAGGTAGTGGATTTTTCGGCCAAGTTTTTCAGCCTTGTATCCAATGCTTATGGCTTTTTCAGGGTCTGTGCCAAAATATAGTTGGGTAAGAGTGAGCATGGATTCAACCTTTGCACTATCAGCTGGCAAAGCTGAAATCACAGATGTTAAGCTGTCAATCTGTTTGTCCTGTCCAAATAATTCGGAAGGTTTGCCACAAATGGCAATAAAAATAATAAGAGTCAGAGCTATCCGTAACTTATGCACGGCTTGGGTTTTTAAGGTTTTGGTTCGCTTTCAAAATTGTGAGTTTTTGTAATCCCTAAAGTTATTCATTTTAAAGACACGTATTTCAGAGCCTACCCTCAGGTTAGTATTTGGTTTATTCCAAGAGCATTGAGGAATGTCACAAAAGTGTATAAAGTCTTACTTGGCTATTGTATCCGTTGTTGCTATTGCTTGTCTCTATGATGCTTTAGATTTAGGCTGTAAATTATTTCAATGCTAAAGATGAAATTTGTTGAATGGCCAAAAAGCAAAAAGTAAGTTTAAAGGAAAGGGTAGGTGCGTTCAGAAATCTGCCTCGGTTTTTTAAAATGATATGGAACACCAGCCAATCCATGACGATTGGCAATGTTCTATTACGCATTATTAAAGCTGCTATACCAGTGGTTATGCTTTGGGTGGGAAAGCTGATTATTGATGAAATCATATTTCAGATTGATCAGGAGTACCCCGTATATTATAACATCTGGATTTATCTTGGGATAGAGCTTGGTCTTGCACTTTTAAGCGATTTAATTAATAGAGGCATTACTTTATTGGATAGCCTACTAGGAGATTTATTCAGTAATGAGACTTCTGTTCGCCTAATCCATCATGCAGCTACTTTGGATTTATACCAATTTGAAGACAGTAAGTTTTACGATAAACTGGAACGGGCGAGGAGGCAAACAACCGGACGGACGGTGTTGATGAGCCAAACGCTTACCCAACTTCAGGACATTATTACGATTTTGTTTTTTGCGGTGGGTCTGATTGCCTTTAAACCGCTGCTCATTATCATACTGTTTATTGCCATAATACCAGCCTTTTTAGGAGAAACCACTTTTAGTGAACGTACCTATAGTCTTACCCGCAGCTGGACACCACAAAGGCGAGAGTTGGATTATTTGCGCTACATAGGTGCTAGTGATGAAACAGCTAAGGAGATTAAGATTTTCGGACTTCAGGATTTTATTTCGGACCGTTTTAAGGTCTTAGCCGATAAATACTATCATGCTAATAAAAAACTTGCAACAAGCCGCGCCTTTTGGGGGAGTTTGCTAAGCGCCATTGGCACCGTGGCCTATTACGGAGCCTATGTTTATATAATTATGGATACAGTGGAAGGCGAAATCAGTGTGGGTAAGCTTACCTTTCTGGCAGGGTCGTTTTTACAGATGCGAAATATGCTGCAAGGCATTATGAACCGTTTTAGCCAAATTGCTGAAAGTGCCCTATACCTTCAGGATTTGTTTGATTTCTTTGAGTTAAAACCCCAGATTATTTCCCAAATAGATCGACCTAAGGTTCCCCAACCAATCTCCAAGGGTTTTACTTTTGAGAATGTGAGTTTTAAATATCCCGGCTCTGAGCGTTACTCGCTTCACAATTTGAGCTTTCACTTAAATGCTGGCGAAAAGTTGGCTTTGGTAGGAGAGAATGGGGCTGGTAAAACCACATTAGTAAAACTATTAGCTCGGTTGTACGAACCTACAGAAGGCCGAATACTATTGGATGGTGTTGATCTAAAAGAGTATGATATAGTGGACTTGCGTCAGAATGTGAGCATCATTTTTCAAGATTATGTAAAATTTCAGCTAAAAGCTGATGAAAACATTGCCATTGGAAATATTGGTGATTTACAAGAGCAGCAGCGGATAGAGGACAGTGCAGTAAAGAGTTTAGCAAATACTGTTATTGATAAGTTACCAGAACGCTATCAGCAGTTTTTGGGGAAGCGGTTTGAAGGTGGAGTTGAGCTGAGTGGTGGGGAATGGCAAAAGATAGCCTTAGCCCGTGCTTATATGGGAGATTCTCAATTAATGATACTGGATGAACCTACCAGTGCTTTGGATGCTCGTGCTGAAAACGAAGTGTTTATCCGATTTGCGGAGTTAATTACTGGCCGCACCGCGGTGCTGATAAGCCATCGCTTTAGTACGGTGCGTATGGCAGATAGAATCCTATTTTTGGAAAACGGAGAACTTCTGGAGCTGGGCAGCCATGAAGAACTTTTGGAGAAGGATGGCAAGTATGCAGCGCTGTTTAAGTTACAGGCCAAGGGGTATGTTTAGAACTTAGCTTTTTAGATGGCGCCCTTTCTGGGCTCTCTAAATCTGTGTGTTAATACTTTTTCATCCCGCTGCACTGAATGTTGGTGTATTGTTCCCCTTCGGGGCTTTCCTTTCTTTTGTGCAGTTGTTGCAAGGCCTGAAGGGGCCTAATCTGTAAACGAGAGGGGCAGCCCCCGCACCAAAGACAAACTTTATCCTGCGGAAGTCCTGAAAGGGCGAAATATACCAGCGAGGAAGTAGGAAGTACAGCCCTTCGCGTAATCAAAACCGGCCAAAAATGCCCCACATATTAAAATGAAGAAAATGAAAAACCACCACAAATCTACCTTGGCAGTGCATGCCGGAACAGCCACTGACCCACATCATAAAGGCGCTGTAACACCTATTCATACTTCTACAGCTTTTGAGTATTTGGATGTGGAGAGGCACGCCTACCCACGCTACTTCAACACCCCTAACCTGACTGTGGTTGGCGAAAAGATTGCTGCCTTAGAAAATGGCGAGGCTGGAATGGTTTTTAGTTCAGGAATGGCAGCTATAACCACTGCCATATTCGCATTTTTAAAACAGGGCGATCATGCAGTTTTTCAGAATGACCTTTATGGCGGAACGCACCATGCTGTTACAAAAGAGTTGGAGCGCTATGGCATTGAATATACCTATGTAGAGTCCATGAATCCTGAGGACTATCGCAACGCCATTAAGAAAAATACTCGGTTTATTTTTATAGAAACGCCATCCAATCCTTTAATGAAGATTATTGACATTAGGGCTATAGCCGAGATTGCAAAGGAGAGAGGTGTGCTTACATTGATAGATAACACTTTTGCCAGCCCCATTAATCAAAACCCGATTGATTTTGGAATTGATGTAGTGTTGCACAGTGCCACCAAGTATTTAGGCGGACATAGTGATATCTCAAGTGGGGCGATTGTAACTTCCCATAAATTGATGGAGCAAATACATGCTTCAGCGATTCACTTTGGTGGAAACCTTGATGCACAAGCCTGTGCACTGTTAGAACGAAGCCTTAAAACTTTAGAAATTCGTGTGAGCCGTCAAAATGAAAATGCAATGGCCATTGCAGAATTTTTGGAAAGCCATCCAAAACTGGAAGCTGTGTATTACCCCGGCCTTAAATCTCATCCTGATTATGAACTTGCCAAAAGCCAAATGGGTGGTTTTGGGGGAATGTTGTCTTTTGAAGTTTCTGGTAACCCAGATCAATTTGTAAAAAGTTTAAAACTTATAGCTCCCGTGATGAGCCTGGGTGGGGTAGAGAGTACGATCACTTGTCCGGCCCAAACTTCTCATGCCAAATTAACGGCTGATCAGCGTAAAGCGGTTGGGATAAAAGACAGCCTGTTAAGACTGTCCACCGGGATTGAACATGTGGAGGATTTGATCGAAGATTTAAAACGAGCTTTGGAAGTTTAGCGCATCAGTAGTCAATTTTGCCCTCTTTGGTATTCCAAAGTTTCATTATATCCAGGGCCTCATCCCCGAGCATTTGTTCAGAAGGGAGGCTGCGTTCTTCCTTTGGTAGGGAAATCTCTTTGTAAATAAAGCTGTCATCAAAGCCTACTGAGGCTGCGTCTTCTGCTGTACAAGCATAAATGAGTTTGTCCGGGCGTGCCCAGTAAATGGCTCCTAGGCACATGGGGCAAGGCTCACAAGAAGAGTAAATAATGCATCCCTCTAATTGAAATGAACCAAGATTTTTACAGGCATCACGGATGGCAACCACCTCTGCATGAGCCGTAGGGTCGTTGGTGGAGGTTACGCTGTTGGAGCCTTTGCCTACTACTTTTCCTTCCTTTACAATTACGGCTCCAAATGGGCCACCGCTACCATTCTCCATTCCTTCTTTAGAGAGGGATATGGCATGGCGGAGGTGGGTTTTGTGGGTTTCGATTGACATTGTTTTCTTTTTTTAGAAATTGGATGTAGTGATTGCTTTTATCAAACCTTGAACCTTGAACCTTGAATCTTGAACCTTGAACTTTCAACTTTTAAAACTAATCACCCCCTCACAACACCCCCAAACTCATTAATTGCTTCCGGGCTGCCAAATACATACACCAAATCGCCTTTTTCAAGATGGGCACTGGGATCAATCACTTTGATGACTTCATCATCGCGGTATATAGCCATTACACTAATACCAAAGCGGTTGCGGAGTTTGGCTTCACTAAGCGGCACATTTACAATCTCTTTATTTGAAGTCTCCACTTTTATGGAAGCTACTTTTAAATCCTGCCAATCTGGTAGGCCAAGGTTGGCATTTCCATTAAAAAAGGGGCGTATCATCTCGTAGTTTTCCTCTCTTACAGCTTGCACATACTT